>PWNM01000426.1 GCA_003557825.1 Candidatus Hydrogenedentota bacterium
GCTCTTTTTTTGTGAAAGCAGTACTAAAAATATAAAATAGTTTATGTGTTGCGAGTAGAAGATCTCCGCGTCGTTTAGACCGGATCGCTGTGAAATCGCATGCGGCTTTCCAGGCCGATGGGGAGTGTGAGCGATAGCCCCTCAGCAGATATCTGTGCGTCCATGGTAATGGTGACGTTTTCGTGTCCTGTTCGAACCCATCCAGTGTGCTCTTCAACTTCGAGTTTACCCGAACCTCGACCGTTGACATTCATTTCATAGCCATGGCCAACCGGAAAAAACAGACCGGTATCTCGCAGTCTCCCGGAAATATGATAGGTGTAATCAACGTGGGCGATGCCCCGGTTGCGTTCACGAAGCGTATATGTGATCGTTGCCGATATCGGAAGGTCGGCGATATTGTGCAGATGGCGTGCCCATGTTGCCCCTTCCTTGACGCGCTTCCCTGGATTGCAGAGTAAATACATTTCCGTTCTGCGGGCCATGGCCTCATCTCCCATTGCATCATCAAGAGACTGACGCATTTCTATCAGCGTACGTGCCCGGATGCCATCGATATCGGCGACCATGGCGCGGATGATATCTGTGTTGCCCCGCATATTGCGCACATTTCCGTCGGAATGAAGCTCAAAGGTAAATGTTTGGCCGATGGCTGCATCGTAATCGGGCTCAAAAGCCTTTAGCTCCTCCATCATTTCGGCGAGTATATCGGTACCGGCAATATGGCCTGACGTATCTTCACGTAGGGCTTCGTAGGAGCCGGACATAACATACCGACCTTCTCGATCGACGGAATTCACCGTGTATCGGATAGTGGAATCGCTGTTCTGCTGTGCTTCGAGCTTCATCCCAAAGATGTCGAGGGAGATGGTATGGTTTTCGGTGATCACTAGGCGACGGCCTGTTCCGGGGTCTGCGCGCAAACCAAGATCGGCGCCTTGGTCGCATCCCGTCAGCGCCAGTAATAGGGCACACCCCATTACAAACGGTATATTTCGTGAGATACTACGTTTCATTGCGCATGCTCCTTATCCGTGAAACCGGTGAACACAGCCTTCCTTTTCGACGTTATTCATATCACAGTTTTGAAATGGATTCAACTTTTTCGTATCTGGGCCTATATATAGGAATGAGCAGCATTTCGCATTAACTGGGATGGAAGGCAAAGTTGTAAAGTACTATATGTTATGAGATTGGATTAAGTGAATATGCCACAACGGTTGATTGCGGGAGGCGGGGAATCAGCGGAGGCCGGTATGGCCGAAACCGCCTGAGCCGCGAGTGGATTCAGGAAGGTCTTGTACCGGTTGCCAGGCGATGCGGGTGATGGGGGCGACGATCATCTGAGCGATGCGATCGCCTCTGCGTATGGTGAACGGTTCCTCGCCATGATTGATAAGGATAACACGCAATTCGCCGCGAAAATCGGCATCCACCGTACCCGGGGCGTTGACCATGGAGATACCGTGACGAATGGCCAGACCGCTACGAGGTCGGACTTGCGCTTCGTACCCCTCGGGCAAGGCAACACGTATCCCCGTTGGGACGAGAGCCCGGGCTCCAGGCTCTAACGAGATGGATTCCTGTACGGCAGCTCTCAGGTCCATACCTGCCGCGTGTTCGGTTTCATAGGCCGGTAGAGGGATGTCCTCACAGCCCGGTTCTTGGGTAATTTGTACCGTAACGGGATTGGGCATGATCACCAACGCACCAAGCAGGAGCCCCAGGTAAGACCGGCTCCGAAGGCCGCAAATAGTATCAGATCGCCATCTTTGATGCGTCCGGCCCGCACCGCTTGATCCAGCGCAATGGGTATGGACGCGGCCATGGTGTTGCCCACTTGGTCGACATTGACAAACACGCGGTCCATGGACATGCCGATACGCTCGGCCGATTTTTGGATGATGCGGATATTGGCCTGATGGGGGATGACCAAGGCGATTTCGTCCAGGGAAACATCGGTTCCGTTCAGGGCTTGTTTCATGGCATTGGAGAACTCGATGACAGCCCGCTTGAAGAGATCCTGGCCGCGCATTCGGATGTCGCAATCGGAGCTATCGTGATTGTGGCTCCCTATAGGTTGTTTGGAACCGCCGGCCGGCCAGATGAGGAGGTCGTTTTCCCCGCCTGATGCATCCAGATAAGACGTCAGAACGCCGTGGTCGCCGTTTTCAGCGCGAAGAACCACGGCGCCGGCGCCATCGCCGAATAACACGGCCGTATCCCGCATTTCCCAGTTCAGCCGGTTTGTGACCCGTTCAGCGCCTGCCAGCAGGATTGTCTTGAACATGCCGGTCTGAATCATGCTATTCGCGGTGGCGAGGGCGTAGACAAACCCGGAGCACGCCGCATTCATATCAAAGGCCGCAGCCCGTTCGATGCCCAGTTTTTCCTGAAGCACACAGGCCGACGCGGGGAAAATATAGTCCGGCGTCGTGGTTGCCATGAGCACGAGATCCACATCATTGGGGTCGACATTGGCGGCTTCGAGGGCCTGAACCGCAGCGGGATAGGCCAAATCGGCGCTGCCCTCGCCATCCTTGGCGGAATGCCGTTGATGGATGCCTGTACGTTGGCGAATCCACTCATCTGTGGTGTCCATCATGGTTTCCAGTTCGGTATTGGTCAAAATGCGTTCGGGCAAAAAATGGCCCGTACCGATAATGCGTGAACGGAGCATGTCCGTAAATCTCCTGTGGTTATCCCGCGGCGCTGGCGCTATTCCGTCCGAGTGGTGACTTGGCGGTGTAGGTTCCAGAGTTTCGCGTATTTCGTGAAGACCGAAAAGGCCCCTAATCCGCAGAGGACGGCTCCATGGAGCCCATCTCGATATCCATGTCGTAGCAGGTACATCTTAAGAAACCGCGAGGCGGGCCGCAACGTCAAATCAAACACCCCGGCCCGTATCCCCTGATCATACAAATCTTCGGCGCCCCATGTAGTGAACCGCTGAAACGTTGCAAAATACTCGTCAAAATCCCGATAGGTATCATGATACATGGGCTCTTCGAGCCTACCCATGGATCCATCAACGACAATCTTTGAGTGAACCCGTCGTTCGAGATACTGACCTTTCTTTGTGCGGAACAACCGCACGTTGTAATCCCGTTGCCAACCGCAGCTCGTGATCAGTTGGCCGAAAAAATACGACAGGCGTCGAATCGCGTAGCCGTCATGAGCGGAGGAATCGTCGATAATCTGACCAATCCTTTCGACCAGTTCCGGCGATACCCACTCGTCGGCATCCAGAACTAGAGTCCATTCCGTCTCGATCTGGGGAATTGCCCAGTTTCGCTGAGCAGCCGCGTTGATGTACTCATGGACCACTACATGATCTGTATATTCCCGAGCTACATCAGCCGAGCCGTCCGTAGTTCCGGGATCGACTACGCAAAAAACATCATCAGCCCATTGCACGCTCTCGAGACACCGACGTAGTCTGTCCCCCGCATTTGGAACAAGCGTTAGGACAGTGATGGCGCTCAAAATATGCTTTCCCCTGTTCGGGTGGATACCCTATGCTGCGTAAGCGGGTATTTTACCCGAAGGGGCTATGCTATCCCAAACTGCTGCGATGAAATACCATCGCTTTAGATGGGGAGCTTCCAGGGGTCGCGGTATTCACGCCATTCGTATGCCTGAGCTTCGGCATCGCCCACGATGGTTTCGGCCTCGCTATCGAACTTCAGAGGCCGGTTTACCAGGGAGGCAATATTCCCAAGATGGCATAGATTGGCGCAGACATGGCCGTCTTCGATGTTTGAGTTGGGCTCTTCCTTCCCCCGGATGGCCTCGGCGAAGTTTCGCATATGGGGTGTTCCCATGTCGCTGCCGCCGTGTTCGACCGGCTCCTCGCCTCGAGGCAGGAAGGTCCACCCGCCGCGGGAGATCCGTAACGAACCATTCTCCCCGGAGAACTCGCAGCCATTGCCCAATCCGCCACCTGCGCCGTAGGGCGTCCACATGCGCATTTCCCATACCAAGGTGCAATCGGGATACTGATAGAGTACCGTTTGGGTATCGGGCCACTCGCGTATATCATCGCGGTAGTTGAACCCCTGCGCACTGACGATCTCGGGATAGGTATGGCCCAAATACCAGCGTGCAATATCCACCCAATGGGCTCCCCAATTGCCCATTTCGCCGGTACCGTACTCATAAATCCAGTGCCATTCATAATGGCAGCGGTGCTCGTTAAAGGGACGATAGGGCACCGGGCCCACCCAAAGGTCGTAATCCATCGATTCGGGCGGGTCCGAATCGGGGATGACAGCGAGGGGGCCTCGATCATGAATGGTGACCGCTCGGGCAAAGCCGATTTTGCCCAGGTTTCCTTCACGGATGAACTCATACGCATCTATGAAATGCTGGCCGCTGCGCTGCATCGTACCCACTTGGACGGCTAGCTCCGGATATTTCTTGGCCATTGCCACCATGGCCTTGCCGTCGCCGATGTTGTAGGAAGCCGGTTTTTCCACCAATACATGCTTACCGGCGTCCAAGGCCAAGCAGGTCATCAATGCATGCCAATGGTCTGGAGTCGCCACAACCACCGCATCGATTCTAGGATCGTCGAGTAACTCTCGGAAGTCCTGTACCTCGCGGCACTCGGAGTGGAGCTTGCCCTCGAGGCGGTCTACAGCTTGGGCGCTCATTGCGGTGTCGCAGTCACACAATGCCAGAATATCGAACTGTTCCGTGGCATGAAGCTGATTTGAGACCACAACCCCCTGGTTCCGACAGCCGATGATTCCAATACCGATCCGGTCGTTGGCCTCTCCTCGGGCAGAGGAGGAAACAGCCGTTGCGGCGGCTAATGAGGCCGTAGTTTTCAAGAAAGTACGACGTGAAAAGGATCCCATGATGCGCTCCCTGTGGTATGGCTATACGCCCAAATGCTTGCATATGGGGTCATCTTGCCCCATGGAGTCTACCCTATAGCGGGTCATTGTAGCCAAAGCGTTGTAGATTGCACAATCCATGGATGATGAATCAACCATGAAATGGCTCCCGCAAGTGGTGTATCGTTGAGGCCCATTGTCGGAAAAAAAGAATGACCAAAAAGAACAGGGGAGAACACACTATGAAGGTAGGCATCATTACCGCCTCGCTACCGATGGATACGAAGGCCGCTTTGAAAAAGGCAAAGGATATGGGGGCCCATGGCGTACAGCTGTGGGTAGTGAACAACGATCTGGACCCCAAGAACCTGTCCACCTCAGGCCGACAGGATCTCATCACCTACATGGATTCGCTGAGTTTGGAGCGTTCGGCGCTTTGCGGCGATATTGGCGGGTTTGCGAATCCGGCGACGGTCGATGAACAGGTTGCGCGTACCAAGACCATGTTCGACCTCTGCGTCGATCTGCGCACACCCATTCTCACCACCCATATCGGCATGGTACCGGAAGACCATGGTTCACCGGCCTACCGGGATATGGTTACCGCTGTGCGGGAGGTGGCGGAGTATGCGGCCAACCGCGATTGCTGTTTTGCAACCGAAACGGGGTTGGAATCGGGCGAAGGGCTGGCTGCCTTTTTAAAGGATGTTGACAGCCATGGCGCCCAGGTGAATTTTGACCCGGCGAATCTTTGCATGATGGGTTTTGACCATCTGGCCGATCTTCGGGCTTTGGCGAAATGGGTGGTACATACCCATGCCAAGGATGGCATCCAAAATTCGGCACGGGAGGGCGGACATCAAGAGGTACCGTTGGGCAAAGGCGATGTGGATTTCCCGACCTATCTGGCCGTTTTGCGCGAGATTGGCTACGACGGTTATCTGACCATCGAACGTGAATGCGGTGACGACCCGGTTGCCGATATCGCCGAGGCGATTCAGTTTCTGAAATCACAGGAAGGCGTTGAACGGTAGTTACATATCAATGCCGGGGATCCACGTCGTGGTCCCCGGCATAATCGTTTTGTGTCAGTAAGGCATGCCCATGAGGTGGCACAGGATGAAGCGGTCAAGTTCATCGTAATCGCGTGCCTCGATGAGTTGTTTCTCGGTCTCCTTGTCCAAGGTAATGACCTTATCGAGGAGATACTCAAAGACCTGGCGACTGTTGGTGAGATGCTTGGTGGCTACTTCCTGTTTTTGCGTCCGCATGGCCTTAACATCCAGCCCCACAAATTCGCCATTGCGGCCGTAACCGTACTCCTCAAGTACGCGGACCTGATTAAAGGCGCGGCGCAGGTTGAACGAACCAAAGGATTTGTCCTGATCGAATTTCAGATTGCCCTGGTCATTGAGATGGACGCTCCAGAGTTTGTCATGGGCCAGGGCATAGCCCATGTCATCCGAAGGATCGAGTCCCGCGAGAACGGAGTGGGCCGTTTCAATGAGCCCGCCCACACGGCCAGGATCGCTCGTGATGTACGATAAACCGATGGCATGGCCGATGGTGGGGACAAATGAACTGTCGATGGGCTCATTGGGCTTGGGTTCGATTAGGATACGAATGCTCGCGTCATGATCAAGGAGCGCATTGATGGCATCGCGAATGTGTAATACGGATTCCCGGGCGTTTTTACTTTCACGAATATAGGTGCCTTCCCGGGCGAGCCATATCACGATTCGTCCTGCGTCAAGGACATTCGCCAGATCGATGGTCTGTTTCGTTCGTTCTATGGCGCTGGCGCGGTGGGCGGCGGTATTGTTTGTGAAACCGCCGTCAATGGTTTCGGGTGTGAACCATAACCGGGGCGCAACAAACTCGGCCACCAACCCCTCGCTATCCAGCATCGACTTGATCTGCTTGGCCTCGTCCATGATATGGCTATGGGATTTGCTTTCCAGATCAGGGACCACATCATCATCATGGAATTGAACGCCCTCGAAGCCCATTGGGCGATAGAGCTTCACCTTTTCTTCAAATGGAATCGGTTCGCGGACGGAGGGACCAAAGGGGTCGCTCCCTTCATCGATGTTCCAGGGTCCGAATGAAAAGCGGTATTGACCTTTCGGTTGACTCATTGTACTCTCCTTCCTGTTGTTTTCGTGGTAATGTCAACAGCACCCCTTCGTCAATGCGAAGCTGCTGCCATGATGTAATGCCTATTCTACATAGAACGCCCGCATGATGATCGAATCCTGACTGGGTTGCATGTGTACAGTGGCATTGTTCGGATCGACCCTAATGACCTGTGCACCGGTCGCTTCAGCATGGCTCAGCTTTTTGTCATAGGGGTGACGCAACCGGATGACAAGGGCTTCCGGTCGACGGCGTTGAGGCGGCGTAATCGAGACTTCGATATATCCTTTGACTACGTGAGACGTGATGGTATAGTCCACCGTGCCGAAAATCGTAGGTGCGTTGCGAACGGCAACGCGCATACCGTCGTGGAGCCAATTCGAAGTGACGAATGGCGCCAGCCATAGTTCGTTGTCCCGTTCCTGGAGCATCATTAATCGGGTCTGATGGAGAAAGTATCCCGTCTCGTGGGTCTTGTTATAGGCCCCGTTCATAAAATGTTCCCAGAGGGATAGGTCTTCGCGGTTGAGCAATGACATAAGACTGTTGAAATAGGTCCGAATGAACGGCTTGACATCGTCGCGTTGAGCGTAGACCTCGCCTGTCCGGGCATAATAGGGTTGTACTTTGGCGAAACCGCCGAGGTTGAACCAGTCGGCGTGGTTTGCCGCTTCGTCTTCGTAGTAGAACCAACCGGGACGCAGAAACTGGACATCCTCCATGTGGTTCATGGTCCATGTGGCTTGAGTGCTCTTGGGATGGATCACACCCATGGGGATTAGATGATGGGAGCCCAGCTCGACGTCGTAACACCAGCTTCGGCCGAGGTCTTCTCCCATGTAGAGATACTCAATGGGCCCGGGCGCATAGACATGGGTCGGATAATAAGGGACCCATGTCCTATCGCGCAGGGGGACGACGGGCGCGCGCTCCTGTATCCATGTGAACGCTTTCTCAATGGCGTCGCGGAAGTCGGCGGCATCGGCCTGCATGGCTTTTGCGCCTTCAAAATCGATGTCGGCAAGGGCGTCGGCGGCGGCTTTCAGTCCGGCGTAGTAGTTTCCGTTTAGATAAAAGTAATAGGCGTAGACTTCCCAGTCTGCCCCCACGCCCGGGGGCATAAGGCCGTATTCCGGGACGTTGTTGCCGTGGACATCGGTCTGCATGGTTTTACGCCGTTCCGCCATAATCCAACGGCATGCCTTAGCAATCGTGGGAGCCAGTTTGTGTAGCCATTCCTTGTCCTGAACGAGTTGGTAATATTCCCCAAGAGTCCACAGATGCCAGCCAGTCCCCATCACGGTATAGCCGGTGGTGAGGAAGCCTTCGTCGTTGATTCGATGGGTGAAATACTCCAGGGCACGACGGGCGAATTCGTGTTGTCCACACGCCATCATACCGCGAATGACCGAATGGGCTTCACTCTCGAGGGGGCCATAGCTAAAGGCGCCTATCCAGGGGGAGATGCGACTCCCATCTTCGTTTCGGGCTGCCAGCATACAATGCATTTGGGAGCCGGCGATGACGTTGTTGAGCAAAGCATCGGGCGTTTCGATCTGGATGGCCGGCTCCATGATTCGCCGCCAGTAGGCATCGGTCAAATCCGCCAAAATTCCCGTTTGAGGCATATCGGCTAGGTCAGCTGCCGTGGCGTTCTGCCAACGGGGGATGTAGACGGTACATCC
>PWNM01000351.1 GCA_003557825.1 Candidatus Hydrogenedentota bacterium
CCACAGCGCATACCATAATAGAGGCATGAAACCTACCACAAAGGGACACCATAGATGGAAGACAACACCGAGACGACCCCGGTATCCACAATCGAGGCTGTACGACGGTTTGCGGAACCCTACGATCCGGAGCCGACCCATTCAGCCCAGGTGACTTGGATCGCATTGACCCTGTTCGACCAGCTCCGCGCTGTGCATGGCCTATCGGAAGACGCCCGGCTTTTGTTGGAGGTCGCCGGTCACCTGCATGACATCGGCTATGCGCGGGACCCGAACTCGCACCACAAACGGGCGCGGGACATGATTCTTGAATCCAATCTAGTGCCCTTCTCCGAACGTGAACTGCGGATAATCGCTTGTTTGGCCCGGTATCATCGGGGAAGCGGCCCCCAGCCCGACCACAAGGTCTATATGGATTTATCCAAGGGGGACCGGGAATTGGTGCGCAAATTGGCAGCCGTCTTGCGCATCGCCGATGGACTTGACCGGGCCCATATTTCGGCCACCCGTCGGGTAACGGCATCCCGCGCGGGCGACACCATCACGCTGCTTGTCGAACAACGCCAGGCCAGCCCGGTGGATATCGAAGGGGCTGCAAAAAAGCAATCCCTTTTCGAAGAGGTGTACCGAATTTCGTTGCAGATTATTGCCGTAAAAGCCGACGGTCCGCCGCCTTCGAGCCAAGGAGAACGGTGAATGGGGGTGGAATGCGCCCTCATCGGAGATGCCCTGGGGGAACTCCTCCGTGATCGCCTTGAGACACTGGGCAAGCATGTGACTCTTGCCCGGGCGCAGGATCCCGACGGCATCCATGATCTGCGGGTGGCCTCCCGTCGCCTTCGCGCGGCCCTGCGCGAGGTACGACCTGTCTTCGAGAAGGCGCCGCGTAAAGCCCTAAACGAACAGGTCAAGGCAGTCACTCGCGGCCTCGGCACGGCCCGAGAACTCGACGTCAGCATCGACCTCCTACGAAAGCTTCGGCCTCGTTTCCGCGGACCCGCCCGCCGCGCCGCCACACACGCCCTGCATGTCATGGACGAAAAACGCCGCGCGGCTACGCCCGATGTCCTCGCCGCCGCGGATCGGGTTGATTCCGACGTTTTTCATCATGCCGTGACCGATCTGCTGGAAAGCCGCCAACCCGGAACGAAATGCTACCTCAACCGTGCCTCGAAGGCCATCCGCAAACACGACGCCGCCCTTAGAAAAGCCCATGCCAAATGGCATGACTCGCAAGAAGACGAGGACCTCCACCAGACCCGCATCGCCTTCAAAAAACTGCGCTATGTTTGTGAATCCTACCGCAATGCCTACGGCGAACCGATGGACCAATTCATCAAGGACCTCAAAGGCGCCCAGGAAGCCCTCGGGCAATGGAATGACCTCCGCGTACTCCGCGATTACATCCTGGAGAGCGAGACTGCGTCCGACCCAACTGTTCAAGCCGGAATTCCGGAACTCGCCGACGGCCTCGAACGCCGCATGAGCCGTCTCCTCACCCAATTCGACCGAACTGCCGGCGATTACCTGGCAACTCCCGCCGACCAGGCCATTTTGCCCGTCCTCGCCAAGCCGATCCGACAATACTCCAAATGTCCCCACGATCCGCCATCCGCCTAGACATCCAAGGCCAAACGGAGCTGCAAAGTGGACACCTTCGCCCCCATTATGCTATAGTTTCTCCGCGTAACAGGCCGGTGTAGCTCAGTAGGTTAGAGCAGTGGAATCATAATCCACGTGTCCGCGGTTCGAATCCGTGCACCGGCACCATATAAACCACTACGCCGCAAGGGTTTACGAAATCAGCCCTTGCGGCGTTTTTTTGGGATGCGGCCCGGGGGTTATAGCTATCATGTATGGAACATTCCTGAGCTTGTCTGAGGCGTGGCCTCGTCAGGAATTGGCGCCGGCTTTGGCCACGGCGAGGAGCACATCGGGGTCCAAGCGCACGGTATAGTCGGGATTGACGTAGTGAAACTGGATAATTCCGTCGGTGTTCAGAATAAACACGGATGCTACGGGCAATAGATGGTGGTTTTCGCCCGAAGCGTCTTCCAGATCGATGCCGTATTCCTGATACAGTTCGATGGTTTCGTCATCTACTTGGAAGGCGATTCCAAAGGCTTTGGCGGCGGCCATGGGAGAATCGGATAGGAGCGTATAGCTCAGCTCCTCTCCTTCAACGGATTCCCGAAGCTTTTCGGGTCGATCGGGGCTCATGCCAACGATTTGATAGCCCATTTCGCGCAGCTCGGACTGGGTCTGTGCAATCGCACTCAGGTGCGTCATGCAATAGGGACACCACCCGCCACGGTAGAAGATAAGCACCGTCGGCGCTTCGGACACAGGCTCACGCAGCGGTACGGCTTCTCCATCCAAGCTTTGCACGGTCACATCGGGAATCTCGTTCCCGATGTTCAAGGGCCGGACTTCCTCCGCCGTTGGAGCCACCGCGAATTCGGCCATAGCGACCATGGAAACCAGTGTCACAATCCATGCTGCTACAATCATCTTCGCTCGCATATTACCTCCGATCCATTTTGTTGGTTGCCTTGTTCACCATATCTTTGGGCAACACCGATAGTAGGGAAGCCATTCCAGAGCGTCCTGTTCCATTTCTGTCGCTGAGGCGCAACTAGGCGATTTGTATGTCCCGTGGCGAGCCGCAGCATCCCCTCCACACATAATCACAACGGTAACGATGGAACCATCGAGCCTTTCCGGGGTTTTACTGTATAGACAGCTGGATGGTGGAAAGATTGCGGCAGGTGCGCTTTTTGTCGCAGGTTGCATTATTTCCCCTATTCGAGTATAATTAAATGTGGGAAGGGGTATAGCCAAAAAAGGGCGGTTTATGGATAGCTTCAACACGGCACAAAGACGCAGTACCCGGTACGCGGTGCAGGTCAATGCCGTACTGACTTTCCGCACCGATGGAGAGCCTCTTGAAAATACGCCCCTCGATTTGGGCGTGGAAGGGGCGGCGTTCACCGCATGGCACGAAGTGCATGTGGGAGATGGGGTCATCCTCTGCCTCCATTTTGGAAACGAGCGGTTCGAGTGCAAGGGCCAAGTGCGGTGGGTCCGCACCTTTCCCGGAGGCGAGCGACGTTTCGGCATTCGGTTTGTGGATCTTTTCGACGATGAGAAACGCGAACTTTGTGATTTTCTGCACGCGGAAGGACAAGCGGTCCGGACGTAATGGCTTGTTTGATGACTGTTAGATATAGGATCTCCTTTTGTTGGCATCAAGGTTGTAAAAGTCCTTGATGTCCTGTGGTTCACACCGGCCTTCGTACGAAGGCCGGTGTGGAGGGCCTTATTAGGCTAAAGAAGCTTTCATGGCGTCGGCGATCGCTCGGACATGGTCGGGCGATGAGCCGCAGCATCCGCCGATGAAGCGGGCGCCGGCTTTGAGCAGATCCCCGACCACATTGGCGTAGGTTTCTGGCGGAGCCGTATAGACCGTATTGCCCGAAGCGTCAATTTCTGGTTTTCCAGCGTTCCCTTTCACCCAAATGGGCAGCTCGGAACGGCATTCGGCAAACATCTCTGCAATGCTGACAAAGGTCGTGATGCCTGCGCCGCAATTCGCCCCGACGAAACTGGCCCCGAAAGATTTGGCCGTTTCGTAGGCTTGGGGAATACTCACGCCCATCATGGTGAACTCGTTGTTTTCG
Organism: Candidatus Hydrogenedentota bacterium; assembly: GCA_003557825.1. Classification (GTDB taxonomy): domain Bacteria; phylum Hydrogenedentota; class Hydrogenedentia; order Hydrogenedentales; family SLHB01; genus PWNM01. The sequence continues at coordinate 3,681 of PWNM01000351.1, forward strand.
CCCGCATCGAAGGTCAAGGACACGCCCACCGGCAAACTCGAACCGCTGAGGGCTCCATGCAATGCCGCCTCGACCTCCTGGAGGTCGCTCTGGGTCTCGATGACGATGGCGTCGGCTCCGCCGTCCTCGAGGGCTTTGGCCTGCTCCGCCGCCGATTCCTCGACTTCCTCTGGCGCGACCTCGCCCATCATCACGATCTTGCCGCAAGGACCGATCGAGCCGAACACATAGGCCCTGCCCTGAGCGGCCTTTCTAGAGATCTCTGCCCCGGCTTTAGTTATGTCAAAGGCCCTATCGGCAAGGTCGTGCTTGGCCAAAACGATACGATTGCTGTTGAATGTGTTGGTAAGGATGATCTGTGCCCCGGCATCCACATAGGCATTGGCCACGGTGAGGACCTTGTCCGGAGCGTCAAGGTTCCAGGTGTCGCACATTTGACCGGGTTGTGCGCCCAACTTGGCCATTTCGGTACCCCAAGCCCCATCGGTGCACAATGGCGGCAGTTCGGGAAAGTTTTCTTTGGTTAGCTTCACATTCGGATCGAATTTCATGGTCTATCACTCTCCTTTTCCTAAGCATTTGAACACCATATTCGCAAGCCGTTCACAACGATGATGGCGTGCCCGCTTTCACCAGATGATGGGGTTTCGATAGGGAACGACCATGTCAACGTACCGTATGGATACGGGAATGTCAATTACGCGCCCGATGAACGACTCGGCCGTTTGTAGCAGCCGCGCAACGCATAGTAGCGAACGCGCAGCATATCCCAAAACATGGCGACCGGATCTACGGACAATCGGACCCGGCTGTCCGCCGAATTACGCCATCGTACCGGCACTTCTACTACCTTAAGCTTGTGGAGCAAGGCGATATACAATACCTCCACGTCGGCGACGAACCCGTCAGTCTGTTGCAGGGAAAAGACCAGCTCCGCAGCTTCGGCGGTGAAAGCTTTGAAACCGCATTGGGTATCACTGAAAGGGGTCAGGGCAAACAGGCGCAGCAGACCATTGAATGCACGCCCCATGGCCTCACGGTGCCACGGTTGGCGTACGGCGACCTCCGATTCGGGCAGCATTCGCGAGCCAAAAACGACATCGGCTCCATCCTTAAAAGCAGGCCAGAACTGGTCGAGATCATCAATTGGGGTCGAAGCGTCCGCATCCGTGTAAAGCCGATACTGTCCTTTGCTTTCCAGCATACCCGTCCGAATGGCACAGCCCTTGCCCCGATTGGGTTGATAGGCGACGACGCGCAAATGGGGGAATGCTTCGCGAGCCACGGCAACGGTATTGTCTTTACTGCCATCATCGACAAGGATCACCTCCGCCTCGTAAGGCTGTTGGGCCAAATAGCGCCCAATCGCCTCGAGGGTAGTCCCGATGCGGGTTTCTTCGTTATAGGCGGGAATGATGATCGATACATGCACGGCTCAGACGAATCCCCATTTACAGAGCCAAAAGAGGGCGGGCCTGTAATGGCCCGCCCCGGAAACAGACGTTTGCTTATTCGTCGTGAGGGATGACCCAGATGTTGCGGAACCGAACGGGATCGCCGCCGTGATCCTGCAAGAAGATGGGCCCTTCGGGAACCTCTTCACCCAGTGCGCCGCCCGTAGGATGAGGCAGTTCAAGGTCGTCATGGGTCAGAACACCGTTATGATAGACGGTCATGCGGGCGTTCTCGATTTTCTCGCCGGCGTCATTGAACCGGGGCGCTCGGAATTCCACCCGATAGGTCTGCCACTCGTTGGGCGGCAGGCTGGGATTGCTCAGCGGCGCAGCGATCTGATAGACACCGCCGCAGAAGTTATCTGCAGGGGCTTCGCCGAAGCTATCGAGGATCTGGATCTCGTAGCGCCCTTGCATATACAGGCCGCTGTTGCCTCGCGCTTGCGACCCGGGGGGGTACTGGGGCATATAGGGCGTGGCGAATTCGAGATGCAGCGTATGATCGCCAAACTCACGTTTGCTCACAAAATGATTCGATGTGACTTGCATGGCGCCACCACGAATGTTCCCCGGATGCAGATTCCATTCGTCTATGTCTGTACCATCGAACAGCACAATGGCATCCTCAGGAGGCTCGGCGCCGAGATTCGGCGGCTGTTTGTACACCTTGTTCAGTTCGAGTTTGATGTCGTCTCCCGCTTCTCCCCGCAAAATGCCCGTCATAGGATGGCCCTCAACAACCTCGAGGGTCACTGTGTACACGCCGCCCAATTGCGAGCCCATGTCGATATGGCCGGCAAAAACGGCGGCGTTGTTCCGCTTCATTCCCGATAGCTCGCCTTGGAACGAGTATTGATCGCGGGAGAGTTCGAGCTGAACCACATAGGTATCGTTTCCCGTTCCGATTACTCGGGCGATGGCATCGGCCTCGGGGGCGCCATCGACATACAGATTACCTTCCCAATTGCCCATGAAAGGGACCGCCATCGCCGGCAGACCGACACACAGGATTCCCAGGACCATGAGCGTACTTGCTGTCTTTCGTATCATCCTTGTCTACTCCTCTGTTGATTTGACCTCGGAACATAGGTAGGCGGTCATATTACCGATCCGCAACCATTCACGCAACCGTTCAACCGGCTAGGCCGTAAAAAGGGGGTTGATACCGTCCGCCATAGCCTGAAGCTTGGCCTCTTCTTCATCCGACAACGAGGGCTCGAGATCCGGCGCCAGATCCAATGCCATTCGATAAAGAACCTCTTCGCCGGGAGGAACCAGCGATGTAATCGGCAAGGCCAGAGCCCAGCGCAGCGCCAACGCCGCCATCTCGGGATCGTCGATAGGCTGATACCAGCACTTCGGGTATTTTGCACGGTCGGGGTGATCGGGTTCCCACAGCTGCTTGGCAATCGCTTTCAAGCATAGGCAGGCGACATTCTTCTCCTGGGCCCGTTGCATCACCTCGGGACCGAAGCCACCGGCATAGGTCGTCATGTAACTAAAGGGGAACAAAATCGAATCGAAATCATATCGGTCCATGGCGCTTAACGCCGCTTCGTGGGAATGAGCCGAAAAGCCGATGTAACGGACTCGGCCTTCTTTTTGCTTTTCCACGATCATATCCATTACGCCGCCGGATTGAAAAACAGGATCCACATCGGCCTCGACATCGGTAATGGCATGCAACTGATACAGGTCGAAATAATCCGTCTTGAGCCGTTCGCAAGAACGCTCGAATTCCTCCTCGGCTGCTTCCCGCTCCCGTTGGGCGGTTTTAGTGGCCAAGAACACGTCTTTCCGGTACGGTTCGAGGGCCGGTCCGAGAATCTCCTCGGCATTGCCATAGCCAGGCGCCACATCATAGTAATTCACGCCCCGTTCGTAGGACTCTGCCACAACTCGATTGGCATCGGCCTGCTCCACATTCATGACGACGATGCCGCCGAATCCGATAATGGAAAGGTCAACGCCGGTTTTGCCGAACGCCCGCTTCGGAAGCGTGGCTGCATTCGATGGAGAAATCTCCTCGGCATGACCTCGCCGCGACAGGGCAGATCCGGCTGCCAGGGCCGCAGCTCCTTTGAGAAAATTCCGTCTATTCATCTGTGACATGGTTATGGGTCTCCCATTGGGTTATCTGCCTCAGGACAAATCAACAAAGACTGAAACGTCCCAGTTCGCGTATATCTTCCGGATACAATACTCTACTCGCTCAATCGGAACGGCGGAACAAGTCTAGCCGGCTGTCCAGAACCGGGATTTGCTCCCCCCTTTGCCCGCCTTGATGGTAATCCGCGCTCCACACCGGGGACAATGGCCCGAAAAAGCCGTTCCGAGACGATTGAGATAGATGCGGCTGTAGACATGGCAACATTGAAACAATACGCCAAGATAGGGCCGACCTCGGTTCATGATGCTATAGACCTCCCTCGTCAATATCATCATCCATATCCGTATTGGCTTCGTGCCGGGCCTTTTCAGACAAGATATCCCAAAGGGTCCAGCCGTAGTAAACCAGTCCCCAGGCAACAAACCCGGCGAGCACGGCGATAATCAGCGGAAGGTACGTCATAATGGAGGCTCCTCGGCATCCACCCGGCGACGAGGAACAAGGGGCGGCGTCGGCGATGCCGGTTCCTCCTGCGGCGTTACCGGAGCAAGGGCCTCGAGTTCGGCCAAGGCCTCACGCATCTCGACCATCTGCCGCCGGAGGGTAAACAGCTCCTCGACCAGGTTGGCGTTTTCGTCCCATAGCTCCCAGTATGTATCGACCATCATACGGTACGACTCGACAACTGGATCGTCAATGGACTCATAGGCGTCGTTCCATCGGGGCTGGGTAGCCGGCGCCAGGGGCGCATCGGGCAAGGGCGGCATGGGCCCCTCGTCGGATGCGGATACCATCGGTTCCTCTTCTGCGACTCTAAGCGGTTCCTCGGTCACGGTTACGGACAGATCATCGAACCAGGCCGTACCTCGGCCCTTGATAACACAGCGCAAGACCAGCAAGTTGACCCGTTCGGGCACTTCGACGCGCATCTCGACGGGCGTCCAATCGTTATCGCCGTATAGGGGCATTTCATCACTCGTCGTCGCGAATTTCACCAGCCTCCTGGGATAGGCCGAGAAACACTGTATCCAGAGTGCGGCCTCGGTCACGTCGCGGGTTTTGATATAACCCCGCACAACTACCTCCTTGCCGCCCACATCGGCGATGATATTCTGGCTCCAGTTGTTGACGGGTTCTCTGTCATACTCCTCCGGCGTGTGGAGCACAAGGGAGTACTCCCCCACATGGGCCTCCCGATCGTCGAGGCGGGCATAGGCCCCGTCCTGCGGCATGACAAATACATGCCATCTGGCCGGCAGCGCACCTTCGACCTCCTCGAACCGGGGATTGACGACCAAATTCGATGGACTGGCGCCCAGAGCCGGCAGCATGAATAGGACAAAAAGCATCTTCATGAGGAAAGTCTAGCAACCCCGCCCTAACTAGTCAACGAAGG
>PWNM01000082.1 GCA_003557825.1 Candidatus Hydrogenedentota bacterium
ATGTGGCTCCCTTTTTCGAGCCATTGAGCTTGAAGGGGCTGATTTTGGGCCCGTTCGATTCGACTATACTGAGAATTCGGCCGTCCCAATAGCTTTCCATGATCGCCGCAAGCCCGTTGTCTTTGAGTCGATGGATGGCGCTCAAGCCTTTGGCGATGATCTCGCCGTGGCTGCGGTGACTCCCGTATATGTGATCCTCGACATCGAGATAGAAGCACTCGCCTACGGCGGCGCCCTCCTGCCCGATCGACAAATGGGCGGGGCCGGGATGACGATACTCGATTCCTTCGTAGGATCCCAGCTTTTTGATCTGGTCCAACATGGTCTCGAACTCGCGAATCACGGCCATATCGCGGTAAATGCGCAGGCAGGCATCCGGCGTAATGGCGGATTTGCTCTTGAGCTCTTCTTTGAGCGTTTTTTGATACGTGTTGATTGGAATGGGACGAAGATCGAGTGTTTCGCTTTTCCGAACCTCGTCAGGAACCACCATTATGCGTTTTGTCATTTGCGAGACCTCTCCGGCAGTGTGCTCTACGTTGAGTTTGGGGTTAAAAAGGGCATTCCGCTGCCTTGGGAGCCCTTAAAGCCGAATTCCGGGGAAGTATACCAAACGGAATACCAAGATGTCACCCCCGACGTTTTCGAGCCTATTTCCCTTGGTCTATGATACAATTTTCACTTCGCAGAACGCACATTTGCGAAACTTCATCGTGGCTTGCAGGATATATCCAGCAAGGCGCGGCAGCATAAACGTTTTCCCTTATTCCCAACACACGGAGTAAACATGAACACAAGCAGCAAGCCCCATGTAATGGTGCTAATGGGCGGTGTTAGTTCCGAACACGACGTTTCCTTGCGTAGCGGCGCAAAGGTCGCGGAAAACCTGGATCCCGATCAATTCGATGTCTCGAGGGTCGTGATCGAGCGGAGCGGCGCATGGCAATTCTCCGATTTGGATGATCCGGTGTCCTTTGGCGACGCCGTGGCACGGCTGTGTACTCTGCACATCGATTGTGTTTTCCCGGCGTTGCACGGTCCATTCGGCGAAGATGGCCGGTTGCAGGGCCTGCTCGATCTGCTTGGGTTGTCCTATGTGGGTTCGGGATGCACCGCCAGCGGCATCGCCATCGACAAAATCCGAAGTAAAGCATTGGCTCGGAGCAAAGGTGTTCGCGTAGCGCGACAACGGGTCATCCACAGAAACCAGTGGTCCCGGGATGCGTCAGCCCTGTTGGCGTCGATCCAGGAGGAGCTTGGCTTTCCCTGTGTGATGAAAAGCCCCTGCCAGGGTTCAAGTCTGGGCATGGCCATGCCCGCGACGCGCGAGGCCTTTGAGCAGGGCATAAACGAGCTGCTCAGCATTTCAGACCACGTGCTTATCGAGGAATACCTAAAAGGAACCGAGGTCACCTGCGCCGTTCTCGACGTGGAGCCCACGCGCCCCCCTCGGGCGTTGCCCCTCACCGAGATCCGGCCCGTCTCAGCCTCTTTTTTCGACTACGAAGCGAAATATACCCCCGGCGCTACCGAAGAAATAACCCCCGCCCGGATTCCGGACGATCTGACCCGGACGGTGCAAGAAACCGCGGTCCGGGTTCATCAGATCATCGGGTGCACGGGATTGAGCCGAAGCGATTTTATTATCGTGGACGAAACGCCCGTATGGCTCGAGGTGAATACGATGCCCGGGCTTACCGAGACTTCGTTGTTTCCCCAAGCGGCTGCGGCTGCGGGAATCGCCTTTCCCGATCTAATGGCGCAGTTGGTACGCCGGGCCATGGCAGGCAGACGCCCCATCACCGGATAGCCCCTAGGAGTCCATACAGTGATTACTCCCTTGACCGATTATTCCCGTTTGTGTATCCATACCATGACCACCAAACCCTGGAGCCTGGCTGAAACGATTGCGGGATTTACGGAGGCAGGCGTGCCAAGCATCACCGTATGGCGACAGCACCTAGAGACCTATGGCCCCGAGAAGGCTGGACAGATGCTCCGGGACTCGGGCCTGCGCGTGGTCAGTCTATGCCGGGGTGGTTTTTTCCCGGCCGAGACCGCCGACAGCCGCCAGACCGCGATTGACGACAACCGCCGGGCCATCGCCGAAGCGGCTACTATTGGCGCGCCGCTCGTGGTATTGGTCCCGGGGGCTGTACCGGGTATGCCGCTCGATACAGCCAAAGGCCAGATCCTGGATGGCATCGCCGCCATCCTGCCCGATGCCGAGGCGGCAGGGGTTCGTTTGGCCATCGAGCCGCTTCATCCCATGTATGCCGATTCCCGATCCGCCATCGTCACCCTGGCCCAAGCCAACGACGCTGTGTCGGCCCTTGCATCGCCCTGGGTGGGCGTGGCTGTCGATGTCTATCATCTATGGTGGGATTCGGCTCTCGAAGATGAGATTCGACGCGCTGAAAACACGATTTTTGCGTTCCATGTCTGCGATTGGCGCACCCCAACCAGGGATCTGCTCAATGACCGGGGACTTATGGGGGAGGGGTGCATCGACATCCGTGGAATTCGCGGAATGGTTGAACAATCCGGGTTTACGGGCGCTATCGAAGTCGAGATATTCTCGAATACCTATTGGGCCGAGGATCAGACCGCCTATGTGGAGCGCATCAAAGTGGCGTACCAAGCCCACTGTTAGGCTCATATCGCTCTAAATTAGAACACCCATGCATGCCCTTGATACAAAGTGGAATTCGTAGGCTAAAATCGCTAAAATACACCGTACAAGCTGAGTACGATCCGAGAGGAAGGAAAAGGAGTCCAGTTGTGGCTGATTCGCTTCATCTAACGGTGCATGCAGGGGAGCACGCCCGCAACGATTGTCCTGTAACTGTAACGCTCCCATGGCGTTATGCCGATGTGGGCTCCATTTCCCTCATCGAGGTCAAGAGCGGAAAAGCAATCCACGCTCAAACCGAACGGATAGGACAGCAGGTTGCGCTGACTTGGATGATCGATGGCCTGAAGGCTGGCGAAACCACCGAACTGACTGTCGCCCCCTCATCCAAGAAGAGCTCCCCGCAAAACCCAGATAGGGGCGTGACGCTGGTTTCCCACGAGACCGAAAGCAAGATCGATGTACTCGTGAAAGGGAAACTGTTTACAGCATATAACTATGGTCCCGAATGGGTTCGGCCCTTCCTCCATCCGGTTTTGGGCCCCGGCGATACACAAGTAACCCGAAGCTGGCCCATCGTGCCCGATGTTCCCGGCGAAACGACCGATCATCCGCATCATAAGTCCATCTGGGTAGCTTACGGCGAATGCGACAAGGTGGACAACTGGTCCGAAGAACCCGGCCACGGCTGGCAGCGCCATCAAGCCTTTCAGGCCCTCGAATCGGGGCCGGTGTTTGGGCGCATCGCAGCAAAAAATGCATGGTGTTACCACAACGAGCGCAAGCAATTCGAGGAAATCCGTGATATGCGATTCTACGCTTTGCCAGGAGGCAAGCGGCTCTTCGATGTGGCGGTAACATTCCGAATGACTGAGAAAGACGTGACTTTCCGGGATACCAAAGAAGGCGGTCTGATTTCGGTCCGCGTGGCCAGTTCGATGGACGTTCCCCGGGGAGGACGGATCGAAAATGGCTATGGCGGGATTAACGAAGAAGAAACATGGGGTAAACGGGCTCCCTGGTGCGATTACAGCGGCATCGTCGAGGATAAGCACGTGGGCATCGCCATCCTTGACCATGAGACGAATCCGCGCTATCCCACGGGATGGCATGTGCGGGACTATGGATTGATGACCGCGAATTGCTTTGCCTGGAGTTACTATCGCCCGGAAGCAAAACAAAAGGGCCACATGAAATTCAAGAAAGGCTCGAAGACAACCTGGCGATATCGGTTATATATCCATCGGGGCGATGCGCAAAAGGGTAAGGTGGCCGATCGGTTCCACGATTTTGTAGCACCCCCTAAGGTCACAATCGGGTAAGGACGGCATTGACCCGTTCGAGGTAAACCAGATTCCGAGGCATTCCATGGCCAGCAACGCAAAAAAAGACGACGATTCGAAATCGAAAAAAGGCGGAGCGAAGGCAACCGTGAAGCGGTCTGCGTCCAAAGCATCCAATGAGGCAGCGCCACGGAAGTCGCGTTCCCGCAAAACCAACGCCTCATCCAAGAAAACGGAGGATATCGTGAACGCAACTGATTCCGAGGGCAATGACTCCGGGAATACGAAACCGACGAGCAAGAAGCGCAAAAAAAGCGTCAAAGAGGGAACCGGCACCTCCCGAAGCAAACAAAAAGAAGCCGCGGCGGCCTCGGCCAAACCGCTGAGTCGCAACTTTCTTATCGAAATCGGCGATGCCGTGCGCGAAGCCGTCCGCCCTTACGTGCAATCGGCAAAAGGCCGCGAGCTTGTCGGATCGCCCTCGAAAAGCGAAGCGCCCTTCGAGCTCGAGAAGGTAGCCGAGAAGGCGCTACTTGCCTACCTGCGAAACGCCAAAGCTCCGGTAGCCTATTATTCCGAAGAGGCGGGATATACAACCTTTACGAGTGCCCAACCGCAGAATCTGTTGCTGATTGACCCCGTCGACGGGACCCGCGCCGCAAAGAGCGGATTCGAGAGCTGCGTCGTCTCGATTGCGAGCACCCGAACCATCGAACAGCCGACCTTTGCCGATCTGGACAATGCCTGCGTCACCGAAATCATGGGAGACCGGGTGTTCTATGCGGAAAAAGGCAAGGGGGCCCGTATCTACATCAACGGGAAGTATAAGAAGCCCAAATTGTCGAAAAACACCGACCTCGAGCTGGTGTCCTGGTCGATGACCGTTCCGGGGCGGCCAGCGGAGCTTATTTTCCCTACGGCAGCCAAGCTGATCGATCTGACCAGTTTGAAAGGCGGGTTTTTCGCCTGCAATAGCACGGCCTTCAGCCTGACCCGGTTGATCACCAACCAACTCGATGCCTGCGTCGATTTCGCCAATCGCTATCTACGCGATATTTCAGACGCGGTCGAAGACCAGTTTATCAATGCAGGGCGAGGCATGATCATGGGAACGGTACCCTATGATTTCGCTGCGGCGCTCATGATCGTTCTCGAAGCAGGCGGCCAGGTCACCGATGCCTATGGCAAAGGATTCGACGACATGCCCCTGCTTGATAGCAGCGTGGTGAACCAGCATTCAATCATCGCCGCCTCAAACGCTGAGCTTCATAACAAGTTGTTCAAGTTCTTCGATACCCGTATCAGGCAAGTCGAAAAACTCTGGTTGCGCCGAGCCAGCCTCAACGGAGACAACTCATAATTCAAACGGGGAGACGCTCTGAAACGTCTCCCCGTCTTTGTTGCCATTCTACAAGCGCTTACCGATACCGAATAACGGTCGCTTTGGGCTCGGTATCCCGGTCGTCGCGTTCTTCCGATTGGCCGCCTCGGCCGCGCAGATGAATGCTCGTCACCGGATGGGTCCCGTCCGAATAGACAATCACCCGAACGGCATCGGTCGCGATGGCGGGACTTCCTGGACCTCCCCATTGGAGAATGCCCGTGTTGATCCAACCCCCCTGACCTTCCAAAAGGGTCTGCCAGGAACCGTCATGCCGATACTGGAGCTTCCACTGGGCAAATGGTTGCTGCTGATTGGGGTAGGTCCCGCCAAAGGTTATCTCATTGATGTTTTTGGGTTCTTCCCATTCGACCTGCCAGAAGAAGGGATCCTCCTCGGTAACCAACCCCAGGTTTTCGCCGAAGCTCACCCCGTATTCGTTGTAGGCCGTCTGCACATGGTAGTCGCCTTTGGCGGGATCAAAAAGGATTACCTCGGGCGTGCCCCGGCCTTCGCCCGATGGGACGCTTCCGGATAGCTGAGCATCTTCGACCAAGGCCAGATTAACGTCCGCATCAGGCTCATTGACGCCTTCGATTGGCTGGGACGGTATCACTGTGGCCAAGGCCTGCTGCGTATAGAACCTTCCGCCGTCTTCAAGATCCACATAGGCCTGCACGATATACGTGCCGGGAGACGGCGCATTCCCCGAGATGCTATACGGCGGCCACGTCACCGTCGCAACGGGGCTGTCGTCGACCAGATAAACCACGCGCCTGATAGCTGCATCCTCAGGCTCGATTCCGACTTGCAGGGTAACCGATGCCCCCTCCGTATACACAGCGCCCGCCGCAGGGCTGTCGAGGCTTACCCGGGCACGGGGCGGCTGGGTCATCAAATCTTCGATAATCGCCTCGACATCCTCGATGGGCATATGCTCGGTGAGGCGATGATGATTGCCGTCCGGATCCATTTCGTACCGCGTCCGGCCTTCGTCATCGAAGGAGACTGTCATGGGACCCTCTTTGTCCCAAATAAGTGCATCGTTATATTCCCGGCCATGAACGGCATAATAAACCGCGGTCTGGTCCCAGCTCGACCGGTTGCCGATAACGCCGACGCCGCCCTGTGTGCCGCGGTACAGTTTATAGCTCATGGCAACGGGGTTGGTTTCCGGTTCGGTGAGAGTTCCACCGGTCTGGATGATATGACCAATTTCGAAACCGGAATACATAATGGGCGTGGGCCAATCGCGGGCCACGGTCTGGGCGGCGGTCACGTCGAGAATAACGTTCCACTCTCCGTGATCCGGGTTCACAAAATTCGCTGCCATAAGCACCAGCTCGCGGACCTTGGCTTCCGCAAGCTCGGCTCCCGTCATGTTGATCGAGCCGTCCCCCTCGTAATCCGCTTCGGATTCGAGTAGACGATAGACGCAGGGTTGCCCGCCGATGACCACGATACTCACGCTGTTATCGGGGGATTCGTGCAGCAGCTGACGATATAGGGCCGTGCTGTCCGGGGCGGTCTCGTTGCAAATCCGGTGAGGAAACCACGCCGGATCGCCCACGACCGGCGCATAGTCGTCGCCTCCCCGCAACCCTTCGCCGCTATACAGGCCTACGGGCAGATCCGGTCTTCCGTAGAAGTTGTTGATGGCCGATATGGTACCGACCACATGGGGACCGGTCGTACTGGCCATCACGCCCAGGATTTCACAATCGCCGTTGTCCGCCAAGGCATGTAGCAACGCCAAGGCGCCGGCGTCATCGCAATCGCCACGCATATCGGTATCCAAAATGATGCGCGGAAGATCGGCCGATGCGCCCGACGCCATCAACACCAGTCCGAGCAAACCAACAGTTGTCATAAAAATAGGTATTCGCATTGTTTCTCGCTCCTCTTTTTCGAAGAAAGCGTCCGTCAGATCCCGCCCTCTTCCGCCTCCGTTTATTCCACAACGGTCACGACGGTGGGCCGGGCATAGAACCGGCTTCCGTCATCCCCGTCTACATAGGCCTGTATTGTGTATGTTCCGGGATGCGTCGCTTCCCATTCGGCAATATATGGGGCAGCATCCACTTCTGCAATAGGGTCATCATCCACCGCAAAAACAACCCGCTCAACGTCCAGATCTCGAGCAATAACCTCGCCTTCGATTGGAATGGCGCTGTTCTGTGGGTAAGTCGCGTCTGCGGAGGGCATCTTGATGGCAATCGACGCCCGAGGCGCATGATTCATCAGATCCTCGATGATCGCAGCGGTCCTATCGATCGACATCCGCTGCGTGAGATAGTACCGCGAACCGGTCGCGTCTTTTTCAAAACGGGTTTTGCCTTCATCGGTAAAGGAGATAGCAATGGGGCCGGCCTTATCCCATATGGCCTCTCCCTCGAAATCCACGCCACGGACAGCATAGTACACGGCTGTTTGATCCCAGCTGGATCGACCTCCGATGACACCCGGGCCGCCTTCCGTATAGGGGTGCAGCTTGTAGCTCATGGCAACCGGATTGTTCTCCGGATCGGTCAGGCTGGCGCCGGTCAGGATACCATGCCCGATCTCGGATCCGGTGTAGACAATTGGACCGGGCCACTCCCGGGCCACTTGCTGCGCGGCCGGGATATCCAGCAACACATTCCATTCACCAACGTGCTCCATCTCCGCGAACACCCCGGCCATCAGAACGAGTTCTCGAACCTTTTCCTCTATGAGTTCTCGGCCTGTACGTCCAATCGAACCATCGCCTTCAAAATCGGATTCCGACTGAAGCAGGCCGTGTATGCACGATTGGCCGCCAATGACCACAATGGTCACGCTATGGTCGGGCGCTTCGTGGAGCAAGCGCCGGTACAACCTTGTGCTGTCGGGCGCTGTTTCGTTTGCAATCCGACTGGGATAACGCATGGGATCGCCAATCACTTCGGCATAGCTGTCCGGTCCGGTCAAGTCCTCTCCGCTATAAAGGCCTACGGGCAGATACGGCCTGCCATAGTAGGCGTTGATGGCACCGATCGTTGCCACTATGTGAGGGCCGGTCGTACTGGCGATAACGCCGAGGATTTCGCATTCGCCGTTATCGGCCAGGGCATGCAATGTGGCCAATGCTCCGACATCGTCACAATCGCCGCGCATGTCGGTATCCAAGATAATACGGGGAGGCTCCGCTCCGGTCCCGCCGGCAAGGAGCAAAAGCCCCAGCATTTCAACCCAGATAACGCTGTTGTTCATGTGCAATCCTATGTCCGGGAACGGGAGGAAA
>PWNM01000478.1 GCA_003557825.1 Candidatus Hydrogenedentota bacterium
CGGTAGCAGTTCAGTCTCTAGGATATGCTTTAGATTCATCTATAGATTACAACACACGACCGGAGGCGTAGATGCCTCCGGTCGAATGAAAGCCTTTCGGTTGTTCCGTAAATTGTCTGGGTTAAATTAGGTATCGTCCGGCATGCGTACGCCGATGGTAAGCAGTAAATTGGCATAGATGCGTTGTTCGCCCGTGACAATTTGGAGGCAGACATCCGATTCCGATGCGGTTTCGTAAAACTCGAAGCGGTCTCGTTCGGTAAGGCCGATATCCTCGGGGAGCAACGCGCGGAACTCCTCGAAAATGGGCGGTTCCGGCCCGCTGTCCGGGACCATCACTTCGGCGGCCTCGACGGGAATTGCTGTCAGCACCACGTCCAGCACCTCGGTTACGGTGGGCCGGCCTGGCTCCAGATTGAGATAAACCAATTCGGCATTATCACCTATTACGGTCCCGGCTGGATAATTTCCATCGGTGATGAGTACTTTGGAACCGTGTCCGGCGGCGGCCAGCGCCTCAAGTATAGTCGGATGCGTTAGACGTTGCAGCAGCATAGTGACGTTCCTTTCAATGGTTTAGACCCTTCCGCATAAATAGCTTAGGATATTGGACTCTCCTGGATGGCCGGCGCATCGGGCATCAATTCCGGGGCCAATTGCGCAGCCATTTCAAGCATCGAACGAGCTTGTTCAGTTTCGCCAACCGCCAAGAAGCATTGCGCCATGCCATGGGCGGCCTCCGCCATAATATACCGGGTATGACCCTCGGGCTGCAGTCTCAGCAAGGTCTGATAATGGCGGGCGGCTCGATCGATGGCCCCTTGGTTTAGTGCGATATTTCCGAGTGAAAGATGGGCCTCAAGCTCTTCATCCCAGTATAGGTCCTGCAACTCGGGGTTCTCCGCTTTGCGTTCTTCATAAATCTCGAGTACCCGCCTATAGTGTCGTTGTGCGCCCGGTATATTGCCTTCGAGATCTTCGTACGTGACGGCTAGGTTAAAGTGGACTCGGGCTGTATTCGGGTTGTGTGCCAGCGTGTCGCGGAACAAGGTCTCGTTGTCGCGCCAGTCGCGGTTACGTGAAACGGTCAGTACCAGCAAAATAAGACACGCTCCATACACAAGACCGGTAGCTACGGGTTTGGCTCTGGGACTCCGAGTGAGTGGTTCCACGGCCTCCGCCACGGCCCATAGCAGCCCCGCCATGGGCAGATACATCCAATGTTCGGCCATGGGCGCATTCAAGGGAATCAGGCCCGAAATGGGGAACCAGGCGACCAAAAACCAGCCCAGGCCCATGGCGATTCGGGTCTTTTTCGCCCGTATGCTCCAAACTAGAGCTACGAGCATTACCGTCAGAGCACCATAACCCATGCCGGCCACCCAAGCGGGAACGCCATCCAGAGTTCGCTCCATATGTAAGCCTGTGGGAACCACCATCAGTCGAAGATAAATGGCCAGAGCTTGACCTGTTTCGACAATGCGTTGGCCCAACGGCGCATCGGGCATGGCGGCGTCTTCCCCAAACTGAAGCACCGTGGCGCGGAGGATGCCGTATACAATTGTTATGAGCAGCGCTATAGCAACCGGCATAAAGCGGGTCAGAGTGGGACGCGCAACCGAGGATTCCGATCGAGTGGGGGCTCCCAATGCGAGAATCAAGAGTAAGAACGGGAATACCGCCGCTGACTCCTTACTAAGTAGTCCGGCAACCAGGCAGGCCATAGCGGCAGCGATACCCGCCGCGCGCTTGCCTATCGAGCCTTCGCGCAGGGCGCACCACATACCGAGTAGCACAAATGCCCCCGCCATAGGGTCGCCCCGACCGCTGATGTACGTTACCGCCTGGGTATGCAATGGATGGACTACGTAGATGAGGGGTACCGCAAACTGAACGAAACGGGGCGCGCCCAATCGAATCAATAACGCATAGAGCAGCAGGGCCGCCGCAATATGCCAGATCGTATTGGTGATGTGAAATATTAACGGGCCGGGATCCTGACCGGGGGCCGGATTCGAGAGGGCGTAGTCCACCATAAACGACAAGGCTAGTACAGGACGATAGAAATTCCCCTGTCCCCGCCCATATCGATGCTGATCCTCGTGGAAGACCTGGCCAATATTGCCCATGTCCTGGATGGTCTGGTTGCGTAGAATCGAAGAAGCGTCATCCCATACGTAGTCATTGGTCAGGCTGTTTGCATAGGCCAATATTCCTGCCAGGACGATTACAAACGCAATTCCCCAGCGCAGTTGATGGTTACGAATCACGGGGCCGCCGCCTTGGTCCATAGACATCAAACCGATCTCCTGTGGCTAGATACTCAATGCGCATGCCACGATTCCGCCCGATGATCTCGACAAACTCGAGTCCATGGACGATATCGCCTTCTCGTACTTGTTCGGAATGGATTTCGCCCGTTTCCGGAGTATAGATTTGGACAAATGCGTAGATCTCTTCTAGCTCTATGTCCTGTTGTTGGAACCAGCCTCGGATCGTCACGACGGGACGGTTATTGTGGATCTCCGCCCATTCGCGATATCGGTCAATGATACCTCGTTCGTCACCGAGCACGTCCAGTATATCGCAGATGAGCAGCACCAAGGCGGCGTTCTGATCGTCTCGGGCTTCACGCATTCGGCTATCCAGATTCAGCCGCAGCTTTTCGATGGCGTCACGGCCGCTCTCGGTGGTTGCCGCCTGGGCGCGCCAGCTAGCCACATTCTGAAGGAGTTGACGGCGTCCTTCAGGTGTCAGTAACATCTGCAACGGCGTATTCGGTGGGATGAGGTCCAATATGAACAGTTGTTGCAGCGCATCTTGGACCATCTCCTCGGGTGATGGTTCGGGTATAGGGGTTGGGTCGGGTTCCTCGGGCTCCTCTTGCCAAAAGGCCACGTCTTCACATGCCGTCAAGAGTAGAACGGCTACGATGCCGATTCCACCTATTTTAAGTATAGTTCGCATATAGTTAACCTCGCATGGTTGTTTCCGACTATTATGAACTCCATGTTGCTATGGTTCTACATGGGCTTGGTACATATCAACGCCATATGGGGAAATGGTATCCTTGGATATAAACGCAATAAAAACGGGTATATATGACACGTAAAAAGTCCGGTGTATCCAACCTTGGTTTTTAGCAATCCGAGCCAGGCTGCGCGTAGCAGTCGATATCGCCGGTTTGCATCGCGCAATACGCTGCTCAACGGAAGGACCTCCGGTATCAGCCCCGCTGCCTTTGCCGCCGAAACGTAATCGACAATCGAGTATATGTGTTCTTGGATGCCGACTTCCTTTTCCTCAGCACCGAACTCGGCCTTGCGTTGTTCATCGTGAAGGCCCACAACGGGTTCGGAAAAAAACACGCATCGCCCGCCCGGTTTTAGCGCACGAGCGCAGGTACAAAAGAGCTGCTCCAGATCGTTGGCGTGATGGATGACCGATACGCCGAAAACGGTGTCTAAAACACCGTCCTGAACGGGAAGATCCATCATGTCCGCATGGATCCGCTCCATGCGAACTCCGCGCTTGACAAATGTTTCGGTCATCGCCAATTGGTGGCTGATGTCCGAAGCGATCACATAGGCACCCCGTTCGGCCAGTTGGTGCGAAGCCCAGCCCATATGCGCCCCAATCTCGAGGATCACTTCATCGGGCTCAATGTCCATCCAATCGAGCAATTCGAAAAAATCCGCCGCGTTTTCATTCATCCGCGAAAGGGAAGGTACCTGTACAAGCTCGGGATGAGGCAGAACGGGCAACGAGAAGAGCAGTTCATCGCCGGCTTCATCAACCACGAGAGGCCGTAGAGCCTCGGGTACCGTATCAATCCACTGGGACTCCAGTATACGGTGTCCTGCCATTTCCGATTGAGCGGAAGGGGATGGTTCCGGATTGAGATCCAACATGCCTTGCTTTTCCCTGTACTGCTCTCCACATTGCGTACACACAACGGCCGCGCCCGATGTCGCGGGCTCTAATACGCCTCGACACAGCGAGCAGCATACGATATCGAGCAATTCTGGGGAAGCCATATATAAACGGGGGAGTCCGCCCTCCATTTCGATTATCTGGGTTTAGACCCGTCTCGGACAGGAGCATGGAGCTAAGTGCCCCTATGTGATATCCGACATGGCCGCGCCGGAGCGTGGCCATGTCGGAAAAAAGTGGAACTCGTGCGCTAATCGCGGCGCATAACGTCGATTACTTCGCCGGTGGGAAGGTATTGCAGCCGAATACCCCGTTGAGTGCCGATGATCTGCATAAAACGCATATCGTGGAATTCATCGCCTTCACGAATGGTCATGGACTCGGTTTCGTTCTTCTCCGGGAGGAAAACGTTGACGAATGCTAATTCCTCACCCGTGGTTTCATCCCGGAAGAACCCGGTCAGATTGACCTGTGGCTTGCGGAGTTGTGTCTCTGCTTCCTCGCGGTAACGGCGCAGTCGGACGGTATCCGTTGGATCGAGCACTTCAAGGGCATCGCAAAGCCGCAATACCGCTTCCCATCGCCATCGTTGGGCATCGGGCGCTTCCCGTGCCGCATCCCGGGCATCTCGTAATGCGTCAACGACATCCGACGTTATGAGTCGGAGCGCCCGGTCTCCGTTTACCTCAGTTCGAAGTCGTGCCTTGACATCGTTGACCTCCTGACGGACCTGTTGTGATGACATCTGCCTTGGTCTTTCCAGCACGTTTAGGTTGCCAACCGCTTCATTGCGGAGCTGTTCTGCGCTTGGAGGCGGTGGAGGCGGCGGGGCCGGCGGTTCTTCCGGTTCGGGCTCTTCGCATGCGGGTAGCATGATCAACACCAGTAGAACCGACAGCAATAGCGTAGTGGCACGTTTCATGACGTCTCCTTTATATTGTTATTCTTGGGTTACAACTTTCGAGCCACACGGGAGCCTGCTCAGTCCAATGCTGATACCTGCCCATCGTGCCCATTGTTAGCCTCTATATGGAATTATAGGCGACAAAGGCCCAACTTAACAAGGCCCAATCCGCTGGTCTTTGTCTGCGGGGCTTTCGTGGCATGTCTATTCGATCGACTCGAGGACGAGAATCCAGTCATGCACCTCGGGAGGAAAGGGCGGTTTCCATGTTCCGTCGGCGGTGATGGTCACGGCGCCCAGGTCATGATCGGTTCCCGTGCATGGGTCGTGGTAATAGGCCCGATACGCTATAGCGGGCTCGAACCCGCAGACAGTGGGGGGATCCCATAGTAACGGAATATAGATGACCCGTAGGCGTTGGGAGATACCCACGCAACGCACGCTCCCCGGATTGGCCGGGTCGCTCGGTTCCTTGATCCATTCGGGATGGGCAGCCAGCTCCCACCAAGGGAATCGGTGGACAAACTGTCCGCCCAACCCCACCTGGGTCGCCCCATTGAAGTGCATCGCTTCCTTCCAGGGCGTATGTCCCCAGCAGCGTCCGTGGGGAGAAGGGCCATAGGGGCGATCTGTTGTGTTCATTTGCCATATTCCGTTGGCGCCGTAGGTATGGCCCGCCGCGCCGCACAATACGGATAAGTGGAACGACTGACGTTGAACATCCTGCCAGGAACCCCCGAATATGCCTTCATAGGTTCCTTCGGCCGGTACCACCGGCATCGTCGGCGATGCGGCCACTGCCTCGCGAACCATGGCCGTATGGTTAGGAAGTACGGCATATCCACCGTGTCCGGTCTGCAGCATTTCGAAGTCGAGCAAGGAGGGATCCGCAACCATTTCCCGGCCCTTTTGGGTGGGATGGATGGTGATTAGATTATGAAAGGGGTCCATGTTGCGAACATATCGAGCGACCTCGGTCCATCCTTCTCGTTGTTTGACCGCGTCCTCTTCAGGGGTGTCCGATAGGTAATAGGGCATAGCCGCCTCGCCGGCCAGACACCATACTACGGGATAGGCTCCATAGCGTGCGATCAGGTAGCGCCAAAATCGCTGAACGTCCTTGATGCCGATTCGAAGTAGGTAATAGCCCCACATGCCAACGATACACGGGATCAGCCCGGCATCGACAAGATGGGCCACTTTTAGATCCGCCAGGTCAAACCAGGCCGGGTTTATTCCGGCGAAATCCGCTTGAAAGGGAAATCCGGCTGCGTTTTGCCCCCGGGGATCCCATACATCCATGTCCGGCAGGGGCCCTGCCACAATTTGGATGACATTAAAATGCTTGCGTACTCGGTCCGCCGTCAGCATCTGGAATTCTTCGGGCCAGGCCAAGCGGTCAGTAAACCCCATCCACCACGTGTCGCCCACCCAAAAAAAAGGCGCTCCATCGCTCTGGATGAAATGCCTGCCGGAATGGCCCACCTGCAATCTGCCGTGTTTACGCAGAGGATGGGTACCCGTATAGGGATGTATCTCGACGCTACCAGTCTGGTCGTGAAGTCCTGGGTCGGCCGGATTCGAGCAGACCGTCGAAAACGAATAGGCTCCAGGCGTATCTGCCGAAAAACGGATGCGCCATCGGTTGTCTCCGCACCAATAGGCGGGAACCTGACGGGTGGAACCATCGGGATATGTGAATACCGCATCCACATCCACTTCATTATAAGGATCGGTATAGGTTGTCTGCGCCGAGAGCATAAACTCAGCAACGCCATTCTGCGTGGTTATTAGTTTCATGGAAATCTCCCCCGTTTGTCGTTCCATATGCTGGATACAGCCTACTTCATACCATCCTACAAAGACAAGACTCGGGTATCGAGACGTATCGTTCCCGGATTTCACCTTTTACCGACTTATCAGGCATACTAGATGAATAACGGTAGGGTGTGTATAATGCCCCGCATGTTGGGGATTTTCAGACAGGATCAATCGATAAGGGGTACCTGAATGAGCAAAATTCTTCTGGTTGACGACGATGTGGATCTGGCCGAGTTGGTCAAGACCAAACTCACCGCCGAAGGACATGAGGTCGATATTATCCATACTGGGGACGGGGCTTTCGAGAAGGCAAAACAGGTCAAGCCCGATATTGCGATTCTTGATATCATGCTTCCGGGGTCCACTGGATATCAGATTTGCCGTCGCATCCGGAAAGATCCGGAGCTCTATCGCATTGGGATCCTGATTTTGACTGCTTTGGGCGAGGAGCCCGAAGTCATGCATGGCCTCGAGCAAGGAGCCGATGATTACCTGTCCAAACCCTTCAAACTGGATAGCCTCAACGAAAAGATCAACGCCATCTCGGCGCTCAACGAGGCTGTCCACCGGCGGAATCCTATCACCGACTTGCCCGGTACAGAAGGAGTCAAACGGGAAATTAACCATCGGCTCTCACGGGGAATGGCCATCGCTGCTTGTTATGTGGACATGGTGGGCTTTAAACCCTATTGCGCCGTCTATGGCCAGGAAGGCCAGAAAAAAGCCCTGGATTTCATGGCTCGGATGCTCAAGCACCTCTCCCGGACCTTGGGCGTCTACGAAAGCTTCATTGCCCATCTTGGCGGCGAACACTTTGTCGTGCTGGTGAATCTTGAAGACTATGAACGTTTTTGTAGCGCACTAATGAAAACCTTCGATGAGCATGTTAAACAGCTCTATAATGAACGGGATCGTGAAAACGGCTATATCGTGTCTACTGACAGACGGGGGAAGGAGACCCAGTACCCCTTGATGATGCTCTCCATCGGCGTGGCGCACACCCAGTTCCGGCACTTC
Organism: Candidatus Hydrogenedentota bacterium; assembly: GCA_003557825.1. Classification (GTDB taxonomy): domain Bacteria; phylum Hydrogenedentota; class Hydrogenedentia; order Hydrogenedentales; family SLHB01; genus PWNM01. Next base: position 7,676 of record PWNM01000478.1, read on the forward strand.
AAGAGTGCCAAGAAAATGTTCGAGGTATTGGCCCAAACACGACAAATGGCCCAACCCGAAACCCAGAGCGTCATGTTTGTCGATCGGCGCAAGACGGACCGGTAATCCCAAACCTTATGTTATACGTGCGTCATCACTGTGATTAACGGTCAGCCTCTCCGTTGGTGGCATGACGGCCATAATGGTCACGAAGAGATTCCCACAGGCGCCGATAATCGTTATTGTCCTCGCGGTCTCGGTAGCTGATGTGAGGTTGAAACAAGCAGACCGTTTCTATGCCGTGGTCATGTAGAAAAGCCGGGACCTCGCTTGCCTCAGCGCCGGATATGCCCCCGTAGTGCGGGCGTCCCCAGTCAAAGATGGGATAGATAGGCGCCGTGATGCCTGCCTCGGTCCAGTCCTGCGTCATCCTGAGCAGCCCTTCCCCATAGGTCGGCTGCCCAAGTCGATTGTACAACCAAGGCCAGACCACATCGGCGTATTTGTTATAGTCAGCCACGGTGACATGCTCGTCATATTCGTTCCATCGTTCAAGGGAAAAATGCGGCGCTACATGGAGCGGCTTCCCTGCTTTGCGGGCCTCCTCTGATAATACCTGCATGATGTAGGCGTGGGTGGTTGCTGTGTGAACTTCGACATCGAGCGCTAACGCGTCCACCGGATGCTGTGCGGCGGCCGAGCGCGCCCATTCTCGGACGGCCTCCGGATCTGAGATGAACGCCTCCTGGTTGAACGGGGCGTATAAGGGGTGGGCCGTTTTGATCAGAAGGATGCCAGCTTCATCGAGCCTTTCCAAATCGAGATTCTGCTTACGCTCGTCGCGAAAGAA
>PWNM01000606.1 GCA_003557825.1 Candidatus Hydrogenedentota bacterium
GCATCGGACAGCTTGTACGGGCGATGTGGTACTCATCTTGAGCAACGGCGCCTTTGGTGGGATATTTGACCAGCTCAAGGCCGCTTTTCCGTTGAAGAGGGTGGAGCCCCATGATCCGCTTTCCTGAACTGGAAACCTTGGGAGTCCATGCTGCTGCCTTTTCGGAAAAGGCCGACGGAGACTGCACCTGGATGCCTTCTAACGGGCATGCCGGTCCGGGACGTGAGAGTGTTTGCGCTGCCTGCGGTGTTGACCCCGATGCTCTGGTGTTGGGTCGGCAGGTCCATGGCACTCGCATCGCCGCTGTGACGACCGCCGACCGGGGGCGAGGATCCCATGACAGTACGACCGCCTTCCCTGAAATGGATGGTCTAATCACCAATGACCCGGCTACGCCTCTCGCTATTCTCGTCGCCGATTGTGTGCCAATCTATCTGGTCGATCCCATAGCCGGCGTTATCGGCCTGATCCATGCCGGTCGCCAAGGTACATTCGACGGCATTGCACGGGTGGCCGTGGAGACTATGGTTCGCACCTTTGACACCGAACCGTGCGATCTCCATGCGCTGATCGGTCCCTCAGCGGGCCCCGACCAATACGAGGTGTCCGAGGAATTGGCCGCTGCTTGGACGGAAGCCGATCTCCCCGCAAGGGGACGCCTCATCGATCTGTGGGAGGCCAATGCCCGGCAACTGGCCGCAGCGGGGACGCCTGCCGAGCAGATTTATATTACGGGTATTTGTACAATTCGGGATGACCGATTCTTTTCCTATCGCTGCGGTGACGCAACCGGACGGAACATGGCTCTCCTTTCCCGCTGATTTCGATTTTCATAATTCCGGGGCTCAAGTCGCAGGGTTCTTGCACCAATTCGGGACATATGCTAGACTACCCGTTGACCATTTTGGAGTATTTCGGAGAGTGGGTTTCGCGCCCACTCTTTCTTGTTGTGGCCAGGATCGCGGGTAAGGCCGCTTTCCGGGTGAAAGGGATGTGCATGAATCGAGCCGAGATCATCCGGCAGACATGGGCTCTCCTGGAACCTCATCTTGTCGAGCAAGGCTATGAGCTTGTTGAGGTCGATTTTCGTCCTGAGGGCCCTTGGGTTCTACGCCTTTTCATTGATAAAGAGGGCGGTGTCACCCTTGATGACTGTGTGGCCGTAACCCAGTTAATTGGGCCAATCCTCGACGCCGAGGATCATATCCCGGAAAGCTATAATCTGGAAGTCTCTTCTCCGGGAATTGATCGGCCCGTCCGGAAACATGCTGATTTTGAACGTTTTTCCGGAGAGCGAGTTAAACTACGTACCATTACAGCGCTGAACGGCCGCCGAAACTTCAAAGGCGTCTTGCTGGGCATCCGGGACGGAATGATCGTCCTGGAATGCGACGGAACAACCGTCGAGGTTCATCCGGAAAACCTCGAAAAAGCGAACCTGGACCGATAAGTCCGGCTGCGTCACAAGGAGAATCAGGTGGAGCCCAATCTTCAGATAATCCTGCAGCAGTTGCAGGCCGAAAAAAGCGTCAATAAAGAAACGCTCATCGAAGCGATCCGTAGCGCCATCGAAATGGCCGCACGAAAGAGTTTTCATCCGTCTGCCAACATTACGGTGGATGTGGACCCGAAAACCTTGGGGTTTAAAGTATATGCCATCCGTACAGTGGTTGATGAAGTCAAGGATCCAACCACCGAGATGAGTCTTGAAGAAGCGGTTCAGCTCAATTCCGAAGCCACCGTCGGCGACCGACTTAAAGTACGGGAAGAGCCGAAGGATTTCGGGCGCATCGCCGCGCAGACCGCCAAACAGGTCATCATCCAGAAGATAAAAGACGCCGAACGGGAGAACGTCTACGACGAGTTCAAAAAGCGCGAAGGCGATCTGATCACGGGCGTGGTGAAGCGTATCAGTCATGGCAACATCATCGTATCCGTGGGACGGGCGGAAGCGGTGCTGCCTACCCGCGAACAGTCCCCTCGGGAAAACTTCAAACCCGGCGACCGGATTCGGGCCTATCTGCTCGAAGTGGACCGTTCGCCCAAGGGTCCGCAGGTGGTTCTATCCCGCGCAACACCCGAATTGGTGCGGGCGTTGTTCGAACTCGAGGTTCCCGAGATCTATGACGGTACCATCGAGATCATGGGCGTCGCCCGCGAGCCGGGCAGCCGCACGAAGATCGGGGTGAAGTCCAACGATTCGAATGTGGATGCGGTCGGCGCATGCGTGGGCATGAAAGGCTCCCGCGTTCGCGCGGTCGTCGAAGAGCTATGCGGCGAGAAAATCGATATTGTCCGTTGGAGTGCCGACCCGGAAGAAATGTGTGCCAACGCTTTGAATCCGGCTGACATTCTAAATATGACGGTGGATGAAGAGAATCGCGTAATCCTCGTGGTGGTTCCTCACGATCAACTTTCGCTCGCCATCGGCAAACGAGGGCAAAACGCCCGGCTTGCCTCGCGGTTGATGGGCTGGAATATCGATATCAAAAGCGATGCCCAGCTTACCGGAAGCGCTCCCCAAGTGGATGCGGTATTTGCCCCTGAAGAAGAGGAAGAAACACCGCCCGTTGAAGAACCGATACTGGAAGAGCTACCGGAAGCCGCGAGCGTAGAACCGGAAGCGCCACCCGCTGATGGCGAGACAACAACATTAGAGGAACTCGAGGTAATGGCCACCGATGATGAAACCCGCTTGGCAGCAGATGGTGGTGAGCCAGAGCCTCCAGCTCCTCCAGAGGCTCCAGAGACTCTGGAGTTTGAGGGAGTAGAGCCAAGCGTTTCACCGGAAGCCCCTATCGTTGAGGAAGAGGAAGCTCCTTCGGAAGACGATATCCCGGAAACAACCGATGAGAGGCCTTGATGTGAAACCGATGAAAGACCATGTTATAATATGTAGTTGCTTGTAAGTAAACATTTGGTTGGGAGTAGATATTTATGCAGACAGTCTCCAGCTTAGCAGAGCGCCTTGATATGTCGCCGGAAGAAGCCGTCGAAACGCTCCGCTATATGCTGTTTGACGTAGAGGGCGTTGATTCGCAGATCGACGATGAGCAGTGTGATCTGCTCATCGATATCGATGACGACCGTTCTATAGCAGACAAGTTTCGCGAGAAAAAGCTAAAGGAGCAGGAAAAGGCCAAAGCACGCGCCAAAAAGGCTGCAGCGAAGAAAAAGACGGCTGCCAAGAAAAAAGCTAAGGCCGACGAAGAAAAGAAGGAAGTGGCCGAGATTCTGCCGCCCGAGCTGCCTGTCGAGCCGGAAAAGCCTTCCGAAATTTCGCCTGCGGCCGAGATCATCGCCCATGAGGAATCTGCTGCTGAAGCGCCGACGGAAGTCCAGCACGCCCCGCCTGCTGAAGTAACCCAGCCTACTCAAAAAGAGGGGACTCCGGAAACAGCTGATAAGAAGGCGCACGTCGAATTGCCCGCCGAGCCAACAGAACCGGAGCCGGTTGCCAAGGCGGAAACGCCCGAGTCGGAAGCCAAACCCGTCGAACCCAGGCCGGAGAAAAAGGCTAAGCCCCAAAAGAAGAAATCCGCGGAGAAGGTAAAATCGACCATTCAGATCGGAGCGGCCGCAGAAAAAGAAGAACCTGCTATCCGAATCCTTCGTGCTGATGGAACAGCCATAGATACGCCGGAAACCGCGGAGCTTCCCTCCGAGGAAATCGAAACCGAAGAGGAAACCGAAGAACCCGAGACCGGTTTACTGGCAGAGGCCGAACGGCAACAGGAAGAAGAAGAAGAACGTCGTGTGCGCGAGGCCGCTCGGTCTACCGTAAAACCCGATCCGGCCGTGGTGGCGGAAGTGAAGCGAAAAGCTGCCGAACGGATGCAACAAAAAGCCCGGAAGAGCATCGAAGAGCGAAGTGGCGCTCCGACCGCTCCCGCTCCCGCTCCCAAGCCGAAACATAAGACGTCCGCGGATCGCGCAGGCCAGTCGGATGACAGTAGAAAATCGAAACGTGCCGTACGTTCGGGTCCAACGGGCAAGACGGCCCGCAAGCGGATAAAAAAGGCCGAACGGGCCCGCAATGAAGAGGCGATGCGCCGGGAAGCAGCGGCCGCAGTCCGGGAGTTTCAGGCCGGAGGGGCCGGCCCAAAACGCAAGAAACGCCGCCGTGACCGCGATGGCGACAGCGGCGATGCCGAGAAGTCGATGCAGCCCGCGGTGATCCAGGTCGATGAAACCCTCACGGTTGAGGAACTGGCCGAGCAGATGGATGTTCCTGTCAACGACCTTATCCTCGAGTTGATGGACTACAACATCATGGCCACCAAAAACCAAGCCTTGGATATCAACCTTATCCGAAAGATATGCGAACCCCAGGGGTTCGAGGTGGAATCGATCATACCCGAGGAAGAAGAGTTGCTGACCGAAGAACCGGATGAGCCGACGGACCTGGTTCCGCGTGCTCCGGTCATCACAGTGATGGGCCATGTTGACCACGGGAAGACCTCCTTGTTGGACTTCGTTCGGAAGGCGAGTGTGGCCGATGGCGAAGTGGGTGGCATTACCCAGCACATTGCGGCGTACGAAGCTCAAGTTAACAACGGCCGCGTCGTGTTCTTGGACACGCCGGGACACGAAGCCTTTACTCAAATGCGTGCTCGCGGAGCCCAGGCTACAGACGTAGTCGTCCTGGTCGTCGCCGCCGACGATGGCATTATGCCACAGACGGTCGAGGCTATCGACCATGCCAAGTCAGCCGAGGTACCCATCGTGGTTGCTGTCAATAAATGTGACAAGCCCGATGCGCAACCCGATCGGCTCCGTCAGGAACTGACGCAATATGAACTCGTCCCGGAGGAATGGGGCGGCCAGACCATCATGAAGAACATCTCGGCCAAATTTGGAGACGGGGTGGACGAACTGATGGAATTGCTGGCTCTTGAAGCCGATCTACTTGAGTTGAAGGCTAATCCGAAAAAATCGGCACGCGGCGTTGTTATTGAATCCGAGATTTCACGTGGCCAGGGTCCGGTCGCCTGGGTGTTGGTCCAAACGGGCACGTTGCGCGCCGGTGATGTCTATTTGGCGGGTACGGCCTATGGTCGGGTACGCGCCATGTACAACTCGCGGATGGAAACAGTCGAAGAAGCAGGGCCGTCCACGCCGGTATTGGTTACGGGATTTAGTGAACCGCCCGATGCCGGAGACCAGTTCCATGTTGTCCCCGACGAGCGGATTGCGCGGTCTATCGCAGGAAAGCGAGCTGACGTGGCCCGACACCGCCAAGAGGCGACCGCGAAGCATATGACCCTCGAGGATTTCCATGAGCGTATGCTGGCAGGCGGGAAAAACGAACTGCCCATTGTCATCAAGGCGGATGTGCAAGGATCGGTGGAAGTGCTCCAGTCGAGTCTAAGCAAATTGGGTAACGAGGAAGTCCTTACCCGGGTGGTTCATTCCGGCGTTGGGTCAATCAACGAGTCCGACGTGCTGTTGGCCAGCGCGAGCGACGCCGTTATCGTCGGATACCACGTTTCGCCCAACCCACGTGCGGCCCGCCTTGCCGAACAAGAAGGTGTTGACATTCGGACCTATCAGATCATCTACGAAGCCATTGATGATGTCCGCAAGGCGCTCGAAGGTATGCTGACTCCCGAAACCCGGGAGGTGGTTATCGGCCATGTCGAGATTCGACAGGTGTTTCGGTCCTCCGCACTCGGTAATATTGCCGGCTGTTATGTGCGCGACGGCGAAGTGACGCGGAATTCCCGAGTCCGGGTTATCCGCAACGACGAAACCATTTTCGACGGCAAGATTGGAACATTGCGCCGACTGAAAGACGATGTCCGATCGGTTCAGAGCGGTTACGAATGCGGTATTAAAATAGAGGGCTTCGACGATATTGAGGAAGGCGATATCATAGAAGCGTACCGTGTGGAATCCGTCGCAAAGACGCTCGCCTAGTCGTCAATCGAGGTAGCGGCCCATGGCATTCACCTTCGTGAAAGGGCTACTGATGAAGCCTATGCCAAAATCCAGCGGATATGCTACATAACGTTGGGTTTATGAAGCCGTCGGCCTATCGTAAAGGAGGCGCAAGTGACCATCGGACTCCTTCAGATTAGCCTGCTGGTACCGGGCGCGCGGTCGCTCAAAGACAAACGTCGTGTCATCAAGAGCCTGAAAACCCTCGTCCACAATCGTTACAACTGTTCTGTCGCTGAAATCGGCAACAAGGAAAGCTGGGGCCGGGCGCAGTTGGCCGTTTGTGTGGTGGGTGACGACAGCCGGTTTGTAAATACCCAGTTGAACGAAATCGTGCGGTTTGCTGCTGACCGAGGCGGCGCGGAACTGCTGGACTATCAGATCGAAATGATCTGAGACCTCGTGAGGAGCAATGAGCGATAAACATAAAGGCAGACCCAAACGCGTCGGTGAGCTAATCCGAAAAGAGATCGCCGAGCTTCTAATGCGCGGCGTCAAAGACCCGCGGATTGGATTTGTTTCTGTCATGGACGTCCGTATGTCGCCCGACCTTCGATATGCCAACGTGTATGTCAGCCTTTATGGTGGCGAAAAAGAGAGGAAGGGCTCCCTGGCCGGATTGCATCAATCATCGGGTTGGATACGGCGTGAACTTGGCAAACGGGTGCGCCTTCGTTTCGTCCCCGAAGTACGTTTCTTCGAAGACGATTCACTCGATCGCGTCTTCCGCCTCGAAGAAGTGTTCCGTGAGATGAATAACGAGGGAGAAGCGCCGGATGATTCCGCCGAATAGCCTCGATGCGATCCTTGAGGCCTTCCGCTCCGCAACGTCCTTCATTCTTACGGCCCATATCAACCCCGATGGCGATGCCGTGGGCAGCATGCTGGCATTGCGCCGGCTTTTGCTTCAATGGGGCAAAGAAGAAATCCATTGCGTTCTGTCCAATGTCGCCCCGGAGGAATGCCAGTGGTTGCCCGACGTCGAACGGATTGTCGGGCCGGATGTTCCGTTGCCGTCGGCGGATTGGCTCATCATGCTCGATGCGTCCCGCCGCACACGCTTGGGTGCGGTAGCGGATAAACTGCACCCTTCGATGCCCATGATCACCATCGACCATCATGCCGATGATGCCCCCCACGGCGATATTGTGCTCGTGGATCCCAGCTACGGAGCCTGCGGTGAAATCATCGCGGAATTGTACCAACAGGCGGGCCTTGTGCCGGATTACGAGGCAGCATTGTGCCTTTACGTAGCCATCATAACGGACACGGGCAGCTTTCAGTTTCCCAATACCAGCGCCCGTACCCATAGGTTGGTCGCCGATTTACTCGCAGCTGGTGTTGATGCTGGTGAGGTGTCGGGGCGCGTGTTTCATACCATGTCGCGCGGCCGATTCACCCTCATGGTGCGGGTACTGCAGCGGCTCCAAATCAGCGGAGATGGCCGGATCGCCTGGTCCGAGGTGTTCCCCGGGGATTTCAACGAAACAGGCGCTCGTCCCGAAGACTTGAACAATTTGATCAACTACGGCCGTGACATCGACGGCGTCGAAGTAGCCGTCCTATTCCGGTCCATTGATCCGACGACCACCAAAATCAGCCTTCGTGCTAGGCCGTCATTCAACGCAATTCCCGTTGCCGCTTATTTCGATGGAGGGGGACATCCCGGAGCCGCGGGCGCGACGTTAAACATGTCCCTTGGAGAAGCCCGCCGGGCTATACTGACTCGAATTCAGGATTACATGGGAGAAACCACATGAAAAGAGACCGCAAGAACGATCTCAACGGCGTACTGCTGGTGGATAAACCCGCTGGGATGACATCCCATGATGTGGTCGATCGGTTGCGAGCGGCTACCGGTATGCGCCGGATAGGTCATACGGGAACCCTGGATCCTGCGGCAACGGGACTGATGATTTTATGCCTGGGCGCGGCTACTCGCTTGTCGGAGTTTCTGACCGGTCTAGACAAAACCTATGAAGGGGTGATGCGACTGGGTATTGTTACCGACTCGTACGACCTTGATGGGGCTGTTCTTGAAGAGCACCTCCCGCCGGATCTGGACTGTGAGACCATCCAGGACGCCTGCAGACCCTATATAGGTGATATTATGCAAACGCCTCCGATGGTCAGCGCCGTTAAGATCGAAGGCAAACGCCTCTACGAACGGGCTCGCAAGGGCGAAGTTGTCGAGCGACCCCCGCGGCCGGTCACGGTTTTCGAGTTCACCGTGAAGGAATACACACCTCCGGATGCCTACTTCATCGTTCGGTGCTCAAGCGGTACGTATGCCCGGGCCCTTTGCCACGATGTAGGCCAGGATTTGGGGTGCGGAGCGGTGCTGGCCTCCTTGCGGCGCACGGCTGTTGGCCGCCATCGTATCGAATCGGCGGCGACTCTCGATGCCTTGGCCGATCGCGAAGCCGTCGAAGCCCAACTTACGCCCATGGGAGAAGCGCTGGACCTGCCCGAGGTTCGGATCGTAGATGCCGCGCGACGGGTATTCGTCAACGGCGGCGCAGTAGACCGAAACGAACTCATGGC
>PWNM01000194.1 GCA_003557825.1 Candidatus Hydrogenedentota bacterium
CCGAGCCGTCGTACTCCCGCAATTCGACATAGCCGGGCGCCGTTCGGTTCATCTCGCGGCCTGTGGCTGCGGCGTACGCGTCGCCGCTACTGATCATCAGAAGCATGGGCCATTTCCAGGAGTCCCCATCGCTCGCATCAATGGCCACTCCATGATACTCCTCACCCGGTGATACGAGTACGACTGCGGCCACGCCGGGGTGCTCGATGGCATAGCGTAACACCAGATTGGCTCCGAGACTTGCCCCCATAACGGCAATGGAATGGGGAGCGGCTCCCCGCTCGACGAGCAGCGCTCGAGCGCTATGGATATCTGCCAAAATCCGTTCGATGTTCTCAGCGCCTACTCGGCTTTCGTTCCCCATCTCGACATCATGGCTCAACGTCATAATCCCTGCTCGCTGAGCCCGTAAAGCAAACTGATGCCACGACCCTCGATCCCGTCTGGCCATAGGCGACAATATCAGGCCCGGAGCGCCAGCATCTTCAACCGGATACAGCGTCACTTGGGTCGACGTATCATCCGGACGATCCATGGTAATGTCCATCGGCTCGGGAGGGCCCGGAGGGTCGTTGCCGCATGCCACAAGGGCCGATCCAATCACGACGCACGCAGTAACCGCGCGTACGATGGTACTCTGTAGTTTCATATACCCGGTGTGTCGACCGACCTGTGTTGATTATCCCAAAAGGCTCTGCAGTTTCATGGCCAGCGACATATCCCCCTGAACTTTCAGGCGTCCTGTTAGGAATGCTGCCTGTCCGCTGAGCGAACCATTGACAATGCTTAACCAGTCAGCATCCGACGCTGAGATCACAATGCTCGGGTCTTCTGCCACTCCGGGGACTACGGACGGCACGCCGTTCAGCAGTTTCACTTGCCAATCGCCCCCATTGTCTCCCGATATATGAAATTGAAAAATCGCGTTCATACCGGCCGTTTTGCTACTGTCAATCCGACTCTCCAGGGAGTCGAAGAATTCCGCCACCGAATCAGCCATAGGGTAGAAGTCCTCCATTCATATCGTTGCCGCAGGATCCGTTTTCCTAAGGTTCCGAACCCCGAATACTCCGGTACTGTAACACAGGTTCTGAAATGGTTCAAAACCATGTGGCACAATAAGTTCCACCAGTTGACCCGGGGCTCTGGACATGGTACTCTTAAGGTATAAGGCTGCAGAGGATTTTATACGAGTCTTTATCAAACCACTGTATATGCAAAAAACCATCCGGAATAATCCTGCAGTACGTCTCATGGTCGTGTATGGCATGATCGCCATGCTGGCCTTGGTGGTGCTGCCATCGTACCATACGCCCGGTTGTGGGTTCCGACCGGGACCACACCGCGTTTATCGCGTCCCTCACGAGCATCCGGAATGCGCTGCCTGCGTATTCGATGCGCTGGTGAAGCTCGCGCCCGGTGATGAACCGCCCAGTATAATGATGCTCGAGCGCATTGCCGGGACTGTTTTCCCGTTTGCAGGCGAGTTACCCACCTTGGGCGCGCCCATCGTGCCATGCGCCAACAGCCCGCCGATGGCGTAATCACAGCGTCATGCATATAAAATGGGTGGGCCTTTCCAGCGTTACAGGAATGGCGTATAGCACCCAAGCAATGATGCTGGTAACGTCATCTCTGGATTAACGGAACAACTCACCAAAGGATGCATTCATATGGTTACCATTAAAGACTGCCGGCGCCGCCTTGGCCCGGATGTTACTTTTCATTGCGAATCCTTCCATGTCGAGCCCGGCGAGCATGTGGCGCTTTGGGGTCCCAGTGGCTGTGGCAAAACGACCATGTTGAACCTCATAGCCGGCCTTTTGCGTCCCGACTCCGGCGTGATCGAAGTGGACGGGAGTGAAATCCAGGATCTAAGTGAACGCCAGATGGATCAATTCCGAGGCGAGCGGTTCGGGTTCGTATTTCAGACATTTAACCTGTTGGCCCCCTTTACGGCCTTGCAGAATGTGCTCTTAGGGATGCGTTTCAGCGATACGCGTCCAACAAAGGAATGGAAGCCCCGCGCCCTCGATCTGCTGCAGCGGGTCGGTCTCCAGCATCGGGTTCACAGCAAACCCAACACGCTGAGCGTGGGCGAACAGCAACGGGTCGCCATTGCGCGCGCTTTGGCCAACAAACAGAAGCTTATCCTTGCCGACGAACCTACCGGCAGCCTCGACCCCAAAACCTCTCAAGGAGTCATGGACCTGTTGTTGAAGCTCTGTTCGGAGGAAGAGGTCACCCTGTTGTTGGTCACCCATGAAACTGAGATAGCCGATCGCCTTGAACGGCGCTTCGACTGTTCCGGGCTGGTAATGGATACTACCGCCGAAGCTCCGGCGTTTGAAAGGAATACAGCATGAGTCTGTGGCAGATTGCATGGCACTACCTTTGGAGCCGTAAGCTCCCGACGCTGCTTACTGTATTGTCCGTAGCCCTCGGTGTTGGACTCATCAGCGCCGTTCACACGTTGCGCGAAGAGACTCGCCGCCGTTTTGAAGAAGAAGGCCAAGCCTTCGACATTGTGGTGGGGGCTAAGGGCAGTCCCCTTCAGCTTGTCCTGAGCTCGGTCTATTTTCTCGACCGGCCTACGGGCAATATCTCATATGCCGACTTCGAGCATATTCGTGACCATGAAGACGTGGCCGAAGCGTATCCCATTGGTCTGGGTGACACCTACCGTAATTACCGCATCGTCGGCACGGTTCCCGAGCTTATGGAGGTCCGCTGGGTGGTCGATCCCATATCGGGACGGGAGCGGATCCCCTTTCAACTTGCCGAAGGGCGGTTCTTCGAAGAGCCCCTCGAAGCAGTGGTCGGAAGTATTGTCGCTAGAAATACAGGGCTACGTGTTGGGGATACGTTCACCGGTACGCATGGCTTTGAAGGAGGCCATGTCCATGATGACCATCCCTATAAGGTGGTCGGTATTCTCGAAACGAGCGGGACGCCCAACGATCGGGCGATTTTCTGCAATATCGAGGATATCTGGCTTATTCATGAAGAGCATGACCATGATCACCATGATGAGACCCATAACCATGATCATGACCACGACCATAGTCATGACCACGACCATCACCACCACGACCATGATCATAGCCATGTTCACGAATTCGACAAAGCGGATCATGACGCCGAGGATCTCGAAGTGACGGCAGTACTTGTCACCCTCGAAAGCCCGGCGTTACGTTTCACTTTCATGGAGTATGTTATGCATGAAACTAACGTAATGGCCGCTGTGCCTGTAATGGAGATCCAGCAACTCTATTCCCAGATCCTTGGTACGGCCAATACGGTGCTCCTTTCCGTGGCCTATTTGGTCGTGGTCGTCGCGGCCTTGACAGTGATGATCGGGCTCTATCTGGCCATACTCCAGCGGCGGCGCGATCTGGCCATTATGCGGTCGCTGGGCGCATCAACCATGGACATCTTCGGGGCTGTGATTCTCGAGGCGTTATTGGTTACAATATTGGGCATTGTGGCTGGATGGTTCCTTGGAAACGTGGTTTCCTGGGGACTGGGTATTTATCTTACACGTACATTGGGTATGGCCATTACGGCGTTCGACATGTCGATGCATGAGCTGCGGTCCTTTGCGATCGTTGCTGTGTTTGGGCTGTTGGCCGGTATTCTGCCCGCTTGGCAAGCCTATCAAACCCATGTCGCAAGCGACCTGACGAAACCCTAGTTATCGACCAAGGAGGGCGCAATGTTAAAACGGCGCACCATTCGTGACCTCGGTACTCTTGCCGGTGTCATCGTGATTATTGTTGGTATTGCTTTGTTCAAAGGCGTTACAGAACGTGGCGACCTGGCCGCCCGGGCTACCGCCTGGCGTACCAGCATGGAACAAGAACGGGAGCAAATGGGTCTTGATATTATGTCCTGGAGCCTGCTCCAACGCACACGAGGCAACCAACGCACAGGCCCCACCTTTGCCCCGGAACTATTGGAATACAGGGATTCGCCCATTAACATCATTGGGTTTATGGTCCCTCTGTACGAATTTCGGCAAGCGAAGGAATTCTTGCTGTTGCCCATGCCTCTCGAGTGTTATTTTTGCATGATGCCGCCCATGCGCGATGTCGTGTTCGTTCAGATGGCTCCCGGTGAAGAGGCGCAAGTGGTCAACGAACCCGTACTGATCAACGGTACCCTCGAGCTCAATGAAGGGGAAGGGACCAAGTTTTTTTATGTCATCAAGGACGCCAAGTGGGGTCCGGGGGACGAGAGCTTACGCCTGACGCCGCAACAGGTTACGCCCGAACACATGGGACATGCATTGGGCGCCCAGGAAGAAGAAGAGCTCCTTGAAGGATACGAGCCGCCCTCCTTCTCGCCTCAAGGGATGCCCCATGGTATGCCGGGCATGCCGCAAGGGCTTCCGCCCGCTGCGCCGGAACAGCCGGATTCTGGCTCGTGACATAACGGGCCAAGACATGCTCAGATATAACCACATGGAGGTGCGCTGCTGATGGCGCACCTCCATCGTTTTTTTGTCCCTCCTGATCGGGTAAGCGATGCGACGATCTTCCTGCCGTCTGTCGAGGCGCACCATGCCATCCGTGTAGTCCGTCTGCGCGAAGGGGACGATGTTGTCCTTTTCGATGGAGAGGGACGAGAAATCCACGGGACCGTAAGCCGGCTTACCCGCCGTGAGGTCGAAACAACGGTTCGCGACATGCAGATCCATGCCAAGCCGGCAATTCATCTCACGTTGATTCAGGCGTGGTTGCAGCGGGACAAGTGCATCGAAGAACTCATTCGGCGAGGAACCGAACTCGGCGTGACGCAGTTTCGATTTTTTAACGCCGATCATTCCCAAACACATCTCCGTATTCGCGATAAATGGCGCCGTTGGGCCATCGATTCCTGTAAACAATGCGGCCGCACATGGCTCCCGGAGTTTGACACAGCCTCTAGTCTTAACGATGCCCTTGATGGGACGGATGCCAACCCCATATTGATCGCCTCCACCGAGCTTGCTCCCCCCGTGCCGTTGCGGACAGCGCTGGATGGCGCAACCGATGTAGCTGTGGTGGTCGGTCCCGAAGGCGATTTCTCACCCGCTGAACTCGACATCGCACGAGATCGGGGGGTCGTACCCATAGCACTTGGTGAGGCCACGTTACGAGCCGAAGCTGCCGCCCTAACCGCCGTCACGCTTATCCTCTACGAACTCGGCGGACTCGGACCGCTGGACTCTTGACCCACTCCCTCCGCTAAGCGTTTCCTTTGCTTCTGCGTCATGTTATGATTATCGGGGCATAAGGCCAGGAAAGGAGGGCGGAACCATGCTCTCTCCAAGAGATTGGTTTCATTTCAGCCGTGCCGCACAAGGAGCGCGGAACATGGCCCGCCTTCGGGCTGAGCATGATCAGTTATATGGCGGCATGGGTAGCCGGAAGCAACACTGGCCGGTTTCGAAGTATGTCATGTCCGTTGGTTTATTGGGCATTGTTCTCGGGGGCGGCGGCCTAATGGTGGGCTATGTCAGTTCCATTACTTGGTGGCTTCTCCTTATCGGCTTACCCCTTTTCCTGGTCGGACTGTTCCTTGCCATAGTGGAATCATTGCTCGATATTCGCCGGGAACGGTAGCCATTGTTACTGCCTACTTGTTATATCGCCGTTTGCGGCGCTTCGAATGGGCCGCGACCAGGACATGTATCAAGCTGAACAGACTTGTGGGAAAGGAGTCGAGACATGAAAATCTGTGTTTTTGTACTTGCGCTTGTCATTGCATTTTCAGGAGTTGCTGAAAATCCATTGACCAATGGCTCGTTTGAGCAAATCGGTCCCGATGATGTTCCTGTGGATTGGGAATTTCTTGGACCTACCGTATCGGTCACCGACGACGCCCGTACGGGTTCCCATGCCGTACGTTTCGTTCGCGCTCCCGATACGCCCGAGCAGACCGAGATCGGCCTCAATCGGGCATGGCAACCCGAATCCGGTCAGGGGGGAGCCATGCTGTCCGAGACCTCGGGCGGATTCGAGTTCTGGTACAAGGCACATCAGATTGATAGCGCCCAGGTCATCATCGGCGCCATCCCCATGACGGGCGAACCCTATGAGTCCGTAGAGGCCCAACGGTCTCTATTTACCATTCCGGAGTACTATGCCGATGGGGAATGGCGTAAGGGGGTTGTTCTTTACGATTATTCGGAAAACCCGGAAGTGGAGTACATCCATTTCGCGGTTCGGGCCATGGGACGGGCCGCCGATGTGGTCGTTGATGATGTTCGATGGGTCGAAGAAGTGGGAGCTTTCCCGGAGTTTGGCACGTTATGGCTGGACGAAGAGCCCGAGGGAGGTTTTCTTTATACGCGATTGCGCAATATTGGCGGACAGATTGCCCATGCGCCCGAAGTAACAGTGTCCGGTCCGGATGGCGTATTGCTCACACCGGTGGATTTACCTCCGGATACCCTCCAGCCCAATGAATCTCGCCAGGTATCCTGGCGCGTTACGGGCGATCGCGCCGGGATAGGTGAATACCGGGTAGATACGACCTTTGAGGCGGGGCAGGCCCATGCGCTCCTTGCGGCCAAACCCGATCTGGTGCTCGAATCGTTTGGTCCCATCGAACCGTTTATTGTCACTGGCGAGCCGGTCGTTCTGGAATGCGTTGTTCGCAATGAGGGAAATGTTGTTGCGGAGCGGGTCACCGTACGCTTCGCTGTTGAGGGCGTACCCGAGCTTCAGGAAGTAACAGAGAAGGTTCAACTAATGCCCGGCGAAAAGACCGTCTTTTCCATGAAGGGCGTCCCTCCGGATTCGTTGGAACCCGGAACTATCTTCTTTCCAACCGCTGCGCTTCACGCCGCGAATGTGGACGAACACCATGAAGCTCGGTCGCAGCTCACGGTTGTTGATTCCGGACCTCATCCCGACCGTGTGGAAGGTCCTGCAGCCGAGACGCTGGCCGAAGGCGTTCTACTCAAAAACGACCAGGTCGCTTTAGGCTTTCCGATAACTGCTGGACGACATAATGTCGCCCGGCTTTGGACACATCGTAACAGGGAATGGGTTCCTGCAGGCTGGCTGCATCCGAGCCGCATTGTCTACCGCGATGCTTCAGGTAAGCGGGTCGAAAGGCCGATTGGGGTTAGACCCGACATGGTGGACATCGCAGACGAAGGCGATGCTTGGAGTGTTGTATTCAACTGGGAACATACCGATGACGATGATGTCCTATGGTCGGGGCAGTTCCGATTTCGTATGACCGACGATGCCCCGGTCATTGAGACGCACTACAAGGCATGGGCCGATACCAACCGGGAACTGCTGGCTTTCGACGGGCCCATGCTTCATGTGAGTCATCGGGATGAGGCGCTTTACCCCGGCCTCGAATGGCTTGTGGACGATGAGATATCGTCAAGCACTCTCGACATTGAAGAGGGCCATCCCCATCAAGTGCGTTATGTCGTCCATCCCCATCTAGTAACAATACCCGCCATTTCGATTGTCTCAGAACATGCCGGATCTATCGGGCTTGTGTGGGATGCGCGGCGAGAGTGGGCTCCGGAATACGACCGGGTCGCCTCGGTCTTTGGCTCTCCGGATCGGTGGGCCAATCAACGGTCCCATTTGTTGGGCTTGTTTACGCCGTCTGTGCCGGATTATGTCCCCGTGAACGAACGAGAAGCAGAGTCCTCGTTTTTGCTTGAGGCCAACACGGAGATATCTATTAGCGCCCGCATCTTGGCGGATGGCTCGAAGGTGGACCCGTTGGTCGCAATGGATGTCTATATCGCCACTCATGGCATACCCGAGCCTGAGCCACTGCCCCACGGAGACTATCGAAGTGAACTGACATTCAGCATGCTGGGCTATCTGGAATCCTTGTGGGACGAAGAGACCGAGCAATGGTATGTAACCAAAGGCGGCCATCCGCTCATGTCCTATCGGGATCGTCCGCGGGCTTTTGTAGCCGATCTCTTGTTGGGGGGCTTGTATGCCGAAGACTCGGATATACGAAATGCGTCGAATGCCCGGGCGGAAAAGGTAAGTGAAGAGGAAGGCTGGGTTCCCCGTTATGATGTCATGAAATACGGCGAGCGGGTCGACCAGAATCTGCTAAGCGGTGTTCTTCTACCCGGAAGTCTGAGTGGTTGGGACGATGATGGCGGTCGACGATTTGATGCGCGTCGGGAAGGAACCGGCGTCTTTGAAGGCTACGATTACCGAACGCTGGGCGAGCATGGCATGGAAGCAATCGGCCTAAATGCGGCTGCGGCCTACCAAGCGCTACGTTACGCTCGCATCGCCGGCGATTGGCCTGTTTATGAGACCATGGTTCCAACCCTCGAGTATATGAAGCAGTTTCGCGTTCCCCGCGCGGCCCAGGTATGGGAAGTTCCGGTGCACACGCCCGATATCCTTGCGGCGGCTGACGCGGTAGACGCCTATCTCGAAGCCTACCGGTTCAGCGGTGAGGCGCGTTGGCTCGAGAACGCAGTGGAATGGGCACG
>PWNM01000055.1 GCA_003557825.1 Candidatus Hydrogenedentota bacterium
ATCGCGCGCCCATAGGTTGCGTCCTATACAGACACCTGCAGCGCCGCCGTCCAGGCAGTCGCGGGTATCCGCCAGGAATTCCTTTTCCGAACCTGCTTGCACCCCACCGGCGACCAGTGCAGGGCGTTGTGCATGGCGCGTAACCTCCCGGAAGCTTTCACAGGACCCCGAATAGTTGATTTTGAGGACATCCACCCCGATTTCCGCGCCGATGCGGGCGGCCACGCCAATGGCTTCTGCCCGTTCCTCTGGGCACAGATTGGCATCACCATGTCCGTAATGTGCCGTAAGCAAAGGCGCGGGGATCATTTCTCCGATCAACACCATACCCCAATTTCGACATTGCTCCGCCACGGTTCCGAGTTTTCCCAGGAGATAGTCCTCATTTTCCGAGCCCACATATATGTTTACCACAACGCCGTCCACGCCCAACCTGACCGCCTCCTCGACTGATGTAATCAGACTGGTCTGAGCAAGGTTGTGTCCCATGCGACTGCAGGTCCCATCAAGACGCAACAGCACAGCGAGATCGCCCAGCGCATCTGGTGGCAGGGTGGTGAGGGTACCCGGCGGCACAAGAATGCCGTCGGCTCCCTTTGAGGCCACTCTGCGTACCAGTGTGGCTGGATCGGCGAGTTGTTCGATGGGTCCGAAATATAGGGCGTGATCCATGGGAACGATAATGCTGCGCTCACCGCGGAAGATACGTCGAAGCCGAAGCTGTTTGCCTATGCTCATGTTAATGCATTCCATAGGTTGTGTTCAGGCCAATGGGAAAGTTCAAAGTGTACCATGCTCCCCATAAGCTGTGCATGAGTGATGAACATTCAAGTGAGCGATTTTAATAACAACTTGAACAATTTGCGCGTGGAAAGCCATTTCGCTACACTTCGACAGTTTTTTGAAAACAGGGGGAGAGCCAATCACTATGCCGATACTTGATAATATAATTGTAGTTTTGTATTTAGGGGGCATTTTGGCCTTGGGGCTTTGGGCCGGCCGGGGAATACGCAACCTAAAGGAATATTCAGTTGTCCATCGACAATATCCTGCCCTGATCATTTTTGCAACCCTCTCTGCTTCATTTATCGGGGGTGGATTCTCGACTGGAAATGCATCGAACGTGTTCATATTGGGAGTGGCCAATATCATAGCGCTCTGGGGATTTAGTCTAAAAGAACTTCTCGTAGCGACGTTTATTGCGCCGCGAGTCCACCGCTTTTCAGATTGCATATCTGTTGGAGGCGTAATGGGCTTAGACTATGGCCGATCTGGGCAAGTTATTACGGGGTTATTGGGCGTTCTGGTATGTGCGGGTATAACTGGGGCACAGGTTGGTGCCATCGGGGTGGTGTTCCACGAATTTTTAGGCATCTCACGCGAGCTGGGAATCTATATTGGATGCGGTATCGTCATCGCGTATACGACAATAGGAGGAATGCGGGCAATTGTCCTAACCGATGTCATTCAGTTTCTTCTATTGGGTATCGCATTGCCGTTAGCGCTGTTCCTAGGCTTGCGTATGGTTGGTGGGGTTTCCGGCCTTCAGGAGACCTTGCCTCCGGCTCACTTCGCGGTGTTCGGGGAAAATATGCCCCCCCTGATGCTTGGATCTTTGTTCCTGTCATTCTGCGTAGGAGAGACTCTGGTACCGCCCTATATGCAACGGCTGTTAATCGGTCGAAACCCACGAGAGACATCCGAAGGGACCCTCTATAGTGGTCTGTTTTCGATTCCCTTCTTCGCTATCACGGGCATGATTGGTCTCGTGGCTCTTGCTCTTGCGCCGGATCTAAACCCCAACCAGGCGATGCCATTTGTCATTAAAACGGTTCTTCCCGTAGGTCTTCGGGGTCTTGCTGTCGCGGGTGTGGTCTCCATTGTGATGTCCTCGGCCGACTCCTTCCTCAATGCCGCCTCCGTATCGTTGATAAATGATGTAGTTACCCCATTGCGAAAGTCAGCCCTATCCGAAAAACGGGGGCTGATCGTGGCCAAGATTACCACCTTGGCGGTTGGCGTACTGGCTGTTGTCTTCGCCATGCGAATCGAGAACATACTGGACATCCTGTTGTTTTCCTATAATTTTTGGGCTCCCGTTGTGCTCGTACCCCTATTGGCCGTTCTAATGGGCTATAAAGCCTCAACTAAAACTTTTCTCGTAGGTGCATTGTGTGGATTAACATCCCTTATCCTCTGGCGTTGGGTTCTTGGCGATCCCGGTGGCGTCGACGGCCTGGTCATCGGCGTTGGAGCCAATTTGGTCGCATTTGCAGGAATGCATCGGATTGACCGCTCTGCGCCAGTTGAATGATTGACGGCAGAACAGGTCGGGATACTACTGCCGAGCTCCTGTTGAATAGAATTGAAAACGGGTATCGTTTACGATGATCCAAGTTCGGACCTTGTTAGTAGGTCGTCCAAAACCTGATTGAGAGGAGCATGTACATGCTGATTTCCCTATCGGTATGCCTGATTGTTCTGACCGCACAATGTGCGGCAGACCACAAGGTCGACCAAGGTCCTTCTGACCGTCCGGTGGTGGGCGCAATTCGCTGGGATGCCTGGCACGGCGATGAATCGGATGTCGGCTTGATTGTCGAGCAAACCCTCGCGCCCAGCCATTACCATCATCGGCTGCCCTTTTTTGCGGAAATCGTGGGGGAGAATGCGGTCAAAGTTCGTGGCCATACCCAGGAGGTTATGGATCAAGAGATTCGTTACGCCTCCAATGCCGGGCTGGACTACTGGGCGTTTGTGACCTATCCAGAAGACCATGCCTTGAGTTTGGGGTTGAAGCTGTACCTTTCCAGTGAGAAGCGGGACATGATCAACTTCTGCTTGAACCTGCAGGGCGGCTGGACGCATGCAGGTGGACTGTCCGGATGGCCGGAGAAAGTCCAACGATATGTCGAGTACTTCAAAGAACCGACCTATCAGACTGTTCTCGATGGTCGACCATTGGTCTATCTGTACAGTGTGGAGGACTTGGTAGGTCCAGGTCGTCTTGAAACGTGGGAGGACGCGCGTAAAGCTTTTGACAAGCTGCGCGCTGCTACCGAGGCCGCCGGACTGCCGACGCCGTATATCGTTGCGCAAGGCTGGTCGCCGGAACGGCTGAAGGAACAGGCACAAACGCTTGGGCTGGACGCCATCGGGGCCTATGCATCTTCATCGGGGGCCAAGCAGGCGGCTTATGCCGAACTGGCTGAGCATACCGAGCGTTGGTGGGATTCATTCAAGGCAACCGGCATGCCTGTCGTCCCACTGGCGACGGCCGGGTGGGACATGCGACCGCGTGTGGAGACACCGGTACCGTGGATTGATGGCGGTCATATCGACCAATACTATGATCAACCAACCCCGAAGGAACTGGCCGCCCATGTTCAGGCGGCCTTGGATTGGTGCAAGTCCCATCCGGAGACAGCGAAAGCTCAGGCAGTGTTGATCTATGCCTGGAATGAATTTGATGAAGGGGGATGGCTCTGCCCTACGCTGGAGGAGGGTACGGCCCGGCTTGATGCGCTACGTGAGGTGCTACAACCTGCAGTGCACGAGAGGGACTTGGATCAGGAAAAGGCGCAGCGTCCCTCTTTGGGGGCGATTCGTTGGGATGCTTGGACGGAATGGGAAAAATACAAGCAGTTTTTGTATCCCGAGGAATGGCATTATCGTTTGCCTTTCTTCGCGGAGATTCGTGACGATGGAACGGTGGAGATCCGGGGAGACCGCATGGATGTGGTCAATCAGGAAATCGAGTATGCCCACGAGGCTGGAATCGATTATTGGGCCTGGTGCTGGTACGATCCCTGGCGTGAAGACGCGCCGCACATGAACGATGTGCTCGAGCTCTATCGCCAAAGCCCAAAACGGCATTTGGTCAACTACTGCCTCATCGGTCCGGGGTATTTTGCAACGCAGAATTGGCACGAGACCGTCGCCATGTTTGTCGACATGTTCCAGGAACCGAATTACCAAAAACTCCAGGGAAACCGCCCCCTATTTTACTATTTCGAGGCCGAGGCCGCTGTCCCGCATTTCCGTTCAGAGGAGGCAGCACGTGAAGCTATCCAATACTTGCGGGATGAGACGATTGGAGCGGGATTGGGAAATCCATACATCGTGGCCCTTACCTTTTGGCCGGATAAGGCGGCTGAGGCCGTGGAAACAGTAGGATTCGATGCCTTTGGTTCGTACTGCAATCCGCCGGGAGCGGAAAATAGGGAGCTTGAATACTCCGAACTGGCTGCGTTAAATCGGTGGTTCTGGAATGCCTCAGCCGAAAAAGGCATTCCTTTCGTGCCTCCCATCAATGCGGGCTGGGATCCGCGACCGCGTAAAACGTTGGAAAGTGTTGATGATGACGGCAATTGGTCAAAGGGACCCGAGCCGGAAGAGCTTCGCGATCATGTCCTGGATGCGCTGCAATGGCTGGCAGGACATCCGGAGATCAACGAGCCCAACACCATTCTGATTTATGCGTGGAACGAATTTGATGAAGGCGGTTGGATTGCACCGACCCTGAAAGAAGGCACGGCACGGCTGGATGCCATTGCCGAGGCCATTCAGTTATTTGGTGCGGACGAATCCAGTACCAATCCTTAGAACATAAAACGGAGGAGGTCCCGGCATTTGCTAAAGCCGGGTTGTTGAAACACACGAGAGGAATCCAAAATGGCCAAGAAGTACACCGTCGGCGTGTATTATTTCCCCAACTACCATGTTGACCCCCGCAACGAGAAAAAACATGGCATCGGATGGACGGAATGGGAACTGATGAAAACGGCCCGTCCACGCTTTGACGGGCATCGCCAACCCCGGGTTCCCCTTTGGGGCTATGAAGACGAAGCGGATCCCCTTGTCATGGAGAAAAAGATTGACGCTGCGGCTGACCATGGCGTGGATTACTGGCTCTTTGACTGGTATTGGTACGACGACGGGCCATTCCTAAATCGTTGTCTTGACGAAGGGTATATGCAGGCCCAGAACAACGAAAGAGTCAAGTTCTGCTGTCACTGGGCGAATCATCATTGGATAAACCTGCACCCGGCAAAGCATAACGATCCGCGCATGACCGATTACTCGGGCACGATTACATCGCAGACCTTTGATGAGATGACGTCGTTTATCGTCGAGAACTATTTTAAGCACCCGTCCCACTTTAATGTTGAAGGATGTCCGTATTTCTCAATCTATGATCTGACCCGCCTTTTGGAGAGCTTTGGAGGCGTCAAAGAGACACGCCGCGCACTGGCCGCCTTTCGCTCAAAGACCCAAGCCGCCGGATTCCCCGACCTCCATCTCAACGCGGTTGTTTGGGGGAATACCGTGTTGCCTGGTGAGGAAATCATTGCTGACCCAGCGCAGCTGGTCAAGGATTTGGGCTTTTCAAGCGTAACCTCCTATGTATGGATCCATCATGTGGCCATGCCCGATTTCCCACTGACCGATTACATGTGGGTCTGCGATCAATATCTCGCCTATTGGGATAAAGCCGAACAGACCTTTGACCTACCCTACATCCCCAACGCCACCATGGGCTGGGATTCGAGTCCCCGCACGGTTCAAAGCGATCGGTTCGAACTGGTAGGATATCCGTTTACCCCGATAATGGCCGAAAACACGCCGGAACGGTTTCATGAAGCCCTACTCAAGATTCGGACACGTATGGACCAACGAACCGGTTCGACCTTGCCCACCATGAATATCAACGCATGGAACGAATGGACCGAAGGCAGCTATCTTGAACCGGATACCGAGTATGGCATGGGTTATCTCGAGGCCATTCGGGATGTATTTGGTTACAATACAGAGGGCTGTGATTAACTGACCTGAGTCTCGATTGTAAAACGTGCTATGGTACCGGCCGAAATGGCCTGGGGACCAACAAGGGGAGATAAGGATATGCGGATTATGACACTTTGCGTGGCCGTAGCAATGATGGGAACTGGTTGTGCGACGCTACGCGAGCATCTGGAGCCCAAACGAGACGATGTGGTGGACCGTAGCACATTAGACGGTAAAGTAATGGCCGGATATCAGGGTTGGTTTGCCTGTCCCGGCGACGGACTCGGCCGGGGTTGGTATCATTGGGGTATAGGAGCACGGTTTGATCCGGACCATTGCACCATTGACCTCTGGCCGGATGTCTCAGAGCTTGATGAAGACGAATTGTGTCCCACCGACTTTCGTCATGCCGATGGTTCCGTGGCCTATGTCTTCAGCTCTCAGAACTTCAAGACCGTGCGCAGGCATTTCCAATGGATGCAGGAGTATGGCATTGATGGCGCATTCGTGCAGCGCTTCGGGTCGGAAGTAACAGCAGGCGAACTGCAATACGAGCAGTTCACCCGGGTTTTGCACCATAGCATGCGCGCGGCAAATCAACATGGACGAGCCTATTCGTTGACCTATGATTTGTCGGGAATGCGTGCGGGGCAAGTGTCTCGCCTCAAAGACGATTTTAACAGGCTCCTGGAGGAGGAAATCATCCTTGGTCCTGACGATGACGCCTTTCTCTATCACCGGGGCCGCCCGCTCATAAGTGTCTGGGGCATAGGATTCAGTGACGATCGCCTCTACACCCTTGAAGAATGTGCCGAGTTCATCCATTTCTTGCGGAATCACCCCGGTCCAAATGGCGATGGTTTCAGCATCATGCTCGGCGTACCGACCTACTGGCGCACCCTTGAACGGGATGCCCTGGAAGATCCCTATCTGCATGACGTCATTCGCATGGCCGATGTGGTTTGGCCATGGTCCGTTGGCCGCTATCGTACGCCCGAAGCGGCGCAAGAGCTAGCCCACAACGTCTGGGCTGAAGATATGGCGTGGTGCGACGAAGAAGGGTTGGACTATCTTCCGGTTGTCTTTCCGGGGTTTAGCTGGCACAACCTGAAGCCGGAATTTCCTCTCGATCTCATCCCTCGGCTTGGGGGGCGTTTCCTATGGTCGCAGTATGTCGCTCTGGCCGAAATCGGCTCGACGATGGCATACGCAGCCATGTTCGACGAAGTAGATGAAGCCACGGCTATCTTCAAATGTACCAATGACCCGCCCGTAAACGGAAACTTTATCGACTACGAAGGACTTCCTGAGGATCATTATTTATGGCTGACGGGCATGGGCGCACGCCTTCTTCGGGGCGAGATCGACATTACGGAAGACTTGCCTGAACGCAAGTAGAGCATAGACCGGCGGGGCAGGCGCCGCACATGCCCCGCCTCCCCATTGACAGCTCAGTCAAGGTGCTTCATAATGAAGCCAGTTAGTACGCAATGCCGAACCGGACATTGCGTGAGCTTTTGGGCCCAATGGGGAGGATCTTACCATGCATACCCACAACGACCATTCAAAGTGTTCGGGATGTTGCGGCGCGCGGGCATTGCCCGTAACCCGGCGCCAATTTCTGGCAGGAGCGGGGGCCATTACGCTTGGGGGAGCCATGCTTCATCGCATGCAGACTCGCTCCGTGGCTGCTGCGCCTCTGCCAACGCGAGATCTAGCGCAGAACACCCCCTTGCGGATGCAGCCGGTACTGGTGTATCAGCTGTATCAACGACGGGAAGCTACAAGCTGGCGCGGGTGGTCAGGCCTGATCACCGAGGAGCATGTGCGAGAAGAGCTCCAACGCATCGAGGTCGAATTGGAATCCCTATCGAAGGATGCCGAATTTCCCCTTGAACTCTTGCCGCTTAGGTCGGCTCGGTCCGTTGAGGAAGCACACCAGATCGCTGCGGATGATCATGATGGTGTCATCATGTACGGCGCTTCGGGGGGCATGGGGATCCTGGCCGCCCTGGCCAATCCGGATAAGTGGAACCTTATGTTTGTGCGCCATCGTACCGGCCCGGCTTATCTATGGTACGAAATCGTCCATCCTCATTTTTTGCGCCATGCCACGGATACATTTCAACATCCCGGCGGAATGCACATAGACGATGTGGTCGTGGATGACTACGGCGAACTGTTGTGGCGCTTACGTGCGCTTCACGGTCTTAAAAACACAAAAGGCAAACGCATAGTCGCCATTGGCGGAGCCCTGGGCTGGGATAGAGGACACCATAGCGAAGCGCCGGAACGGGCTCGCGAGCTGTGGGATCTGGACATCGTCGAGGTAATGTATGACGAAATGGGTGAACGCATTCAAGCGGCTCGGGCCAAAGAAGCGCTGGTTGCTGAATGCGCTGACCGGGCTCATGAATACCTTGAGCAACCAGGTGTCACGCTCTTGCCCCTGCAGGAGCAACTCACGACGGAGGAGCTCATCGCCGGGCATGGATCGCCCGAAACCCTCGAACAGATGCGCGAGTTTGTCGTGAACGCATTTGTACTGACAGAGGTCTTCCGCGATCTGATGGAGGAACACCAAACAGACGCCATCACTGTCGGCGAATGTATGACCAGCATCATCCCTATGTCCGAAACGACGGCGTGTTTGTCTCTCA
>PWNM01000072.1 GCA_003557825.1 Candidatus Hydrogenedentota bacterium
CATTATTCCGAGGAGATGCTGTTTCGCCGGATATTCCAGGAGGTTCGCCACCATCTCCCCCTTCGCGTGATTGCGTTGTGTGACCCCTCGAGTCGCCGGTTTCACGTGTTGCGCTTGTCCGAACCTACCGATGGAAAACACAATGCCCAACTCCAGTTCTACAGCGGCGGGAGCGCCTTTGATCCCCTGGACTATGGGGCTTTGCTGGCGGACACGGAACCGGACCACATGCTACGTACGTTGGTGGAGCGACGGGTGGAGTTCGATACGAGCAAACTGACGGTCATGGCCTATCCTCAGCAGTTTTGGAACCGTCCGGCGTGTACGGTCGGATTTTTTCTGGGTCCCGATTTTGAGCCAACGGCCGCCGATCGCGAGTTTTTAGATATGTGCGCCTACTTGTTGGCCTTCGAGTGGGAAAGGGGCAAACTGCTATTCCACGTGGCCCATCAGGCCAGCCTTGGGAATATCGCAGTCGAGCTGGTGCGCAATTTTATCCAGCCGCTCACTGCCATTCGTACGGCGTCCGACTTTCTTCGCGAGGAACTGGTCGACGACGACGCGGTCGCAGGAATCAGCGTCATTCACGAGAATGTGGAACGCTTACGTCGGCAAACACAAGAATTCCGGCGGCTTTCAACCTTGCGCGAGAATTCGATCGAGACCGTTCAACTCGAGGAATACATTGATCAGGCCATCGATTTGCTTGGTGTAGCCATTCAGAATCGGAATGTCACAATACACAAGGATGTTGTCTCAGAATGCGAGTGTGTATTGCTGAACGGGACGGCACTGGCTCGCACCTTCCTGGATTTGATTTTGGGCGCCTTGAGAGCGGTGGAGACTGGTGGGAACATCTGGGTGACATTGCGCTTGACCGACCCGGCAAATGTGGTATTTGAGCTGCGGCACGATGGACCGCAGCGCGGCGTGTTCATGGACACGGATGCGTCGGTAGTCGCATCGGTGGTCGATTCGGAGCGCGCCCAGCTCGGATTCCGCTTGGCGGAACGCACGGTGCATAGTTGCGGAGGAACGCTTACCGTCGAGTTTGACGAAGAGGGTCGGGGTACCCTTCGGATCACGTTGCCGCAGAATGCGACCCGAACCCGGGACCCCCATGAGGTCCGTGCCTAATAATGGAAGACGCTTTGCTCAAAGAAGATCCGTTTCAAATGGATGAAGCCGCCAAACGCCTGATTTTGGTGGTAGATACGGATCCAGGCGTACGTTGGGCCATTGAACGGGGATTGTCTCGTTCGGGCTATGACGTACGCATGGTGAGCAATGCCAGCGATGCCTTGCGGATCGCCTACGATGAAACAGTGCATGGGATCATCCTTGAGTTGTTGCCCGAGGCCGGCTTGGGTACGGAATTGCTAACCAATCTTCTGGCAACGCATTCTGAACCTCGGATCGTGTGTGTTTCGGTAGAGTCCAGCCCCAATTTGGTCATCGATTGTATACGCCTGGGCGCTGCCGACTTTATTCCCAAACCGTTTAGTCTCGAGGATGTGCGGTCGGCCTTGACGCGCGCCCTGGCAGGCGAACAAGAAGCGCGGACGATGCGGCGTCCCGAGCGGGCGCCCAAAAAGGAATCCAATCCGTCCCAGCTTATTGGCATTAGCGTGGCTATGCAGGAACTTAGAACCACCATCCAACAAGTAGCCCAGACCGACCTGAATTGCCTCATCCGCGGCGAAAGCGGCACGGGCAAAGATATGGTCGCCCGCGAGATCCATCGCTTATCCCTCCGAGGCGACAAGCCATTTGTCAAGGTCAATTGTACGGCCCTGCCCGAGCACCTGCTTGAAAGCGAGCTATTTGGCTACGAAAAAGGAGCCTTTACCGGAGCCGTGGCCTCGAAGCCGGGACGGTTCGAATTGGGCAATCAGGGGATAGTTTTCCTGGACGAGATCGGTGACATGCAACTGAGCCTTCAGGCCAAGCTGTTGCAGGTTATCGAGCACAAGGAATTCCTCAAGCTGGGCGGCCGCAAACCGATCCATGTAGATGTCCAGATCATCGCGGCCACGAACGCCGACCTCGAACAACGCACCAAAGAGGGGCAGTTCCGGGACGATCTGTATTTCCGGCTGAACGAAGTCTGCATCTGGGTCCCTCCGCTCGAGGAACGAAAAGAAGACATCGCCCTACTCGTGCGCCATTTCATAAAGAAACACGGCCAATTTACCGAGGCGAAGGAAATGGAGATCTCGGGGGAGGATCTCGCTGCCCTTACCGAGCATGCGTGGCCCGGCAATGTTCGGGAGCTCGAGAGCACCATCAAACGATGGTTGGCCCTTGGGAAAAAGGAATTGCCCCTGGCCCGTAGCGGGAGAAGTATCGGCCGGATCCAGCCCATGGTACCGCCTCCTGTCTCGTTTACCCGCGTACCGAGCAATATCCTGTCCGATGAGCATATGTCGATTGATCCTATGGATGCGACCAATCAGACCAATGGGGATGGGGCTGATATATCCAGCTTCGAGCCGGAGCCTTCGGAAGAAGAACTCATCGCCGAAGCGCTTACGCGGCATAACTGGAACCGGCGGCAAGCGGCGAAGGACCTCGACATGAGCTATCAAACTTTACGCCGGCGGATCGAAAAATACGGCCTCAAGGAAAAGAAAGACGAGTAGCCCCGTTCATACGGATTCGGGGTTGAATGCGTCTTGATCAATCGGTATCTGGATGGTGAACCTGGCTCCTCCCTCGCTTCGATTCCCGTAGACGATGTCCCCTCCGTGAGCCGTAATGATGCGATGGGCGATGGTGAGACCCAGTCCGGTACCACCTTCTTTTTGCGTGAAGAACGCTGTGAACAGGTTCTCTCCATTTTTCAATCGGATACCCGGGCCGTTGTCCAGCACTTCGTAGACAATATGGGCGCCTTCCTGGCGGCACGTAAGCGCAACCACGCCCTCGCCTTGTAAGACGGCATCGACCGCGTTTACCAAAATATTGGCAATGGCCTGAGCGATACGGTCGCCGTCGACATGGATGCGGGGTAGTTCAGGCTGGCAGACGCATTCCAGTTCCGTTGCTTTTCGGTGGGCTCGCCGCTGACAGAATGTGATGGACCGCTTTGCGATGGTCTCGGGTTCGGACCAGCCGCGGCTGATGTCATAGGGTCGGGCAAACCCAAGGAATTGCGAGATGGATCGCTCGAGGGAAGCGGTCTCCCGCAGAATAGTCTCGGCTACCGCCCGCCGATCGTCATCTGCCGGAAATTTTCGCATTAACAACTCGGCCATGCCGCTGATGATACTCACCGGGTTGCGCAGTTCGTGGACGATTCCCGCAGTGAGTTCGCCCAAGGCGGCCAGTTGTCGGTTAAGCTCGGCGACCCGTTCAAGTCGTCGGCGTTGGGTCAGATCAGTGAACAGGAAAATAACGCCATTGAAGTCCTCCGGACCTTGGAGCAGCGACGCGGACAGGCCGATTTCTTTCTCGATGTCCTCGGCCAGTCGAAGGGCCACCTCGCGGCGGGATAACGCAGCGCCGGTGGACTTGACCTCCTCAAACAAATCCAACAAGGGCGAGGCCGCCGGCGTTTCATCAAGCTGCTCGCCCGGACGCAGTTGATCCGACCCCACGTTGAGGAATTCGCGCGCGGTATGGTTGGCGGCCAGGATGTAGCGATCGGGTCCCACGGCCAATACGCCGCTGTTGAGGCTATCGATGATGTGACCGGGGATGGATGATGTCTGCGTGTCGTAAGTCATAGGCGTGCCCGAATTGCTGCCGCCAAGGCGGCATATTCCTCCAGTGAAACTGTTTGTGCTCGCCGGTTCGCATCGATGCCGGCGGCTTCCATGGCGTCAAGAACCGCCTCTCGCGGCGCGCCCAACGCTCCAGAACGCGTTAAAGCGTTGCGAAGCGTTTTGCGCCGTTGCGAGAAGGCGGTCCGTATCACTCGCATTATAAAGGCATTGGACTCCGTAAATCGTCCTTCGGGAATGGTGCGCAGTCGCACGATGCAGCTATTCACCTTGGGGCGGGGCTGAAAACAGGACCGGGGTACCCGGTGGACGATATCGGGCGTGGCATACAGATTCGCCGCCAGGGTCAAAGCGCAGTACGACGGGCTATTGACCGGCGCGACCATACGTTCGGCTACCTCTTGCTGAACCATGACCACCATGCGCGAGAAAAACAGGGACGATTCCCAAAAATGAAACAATACCGGGGTCGTAATGTAGTAAGGAAGGTTCGACACCATTTTATAAGACTGGCCGTCGGGCAAATACTCCGGGACCAACCGGGCCAAGTCGTGGTTCAAAATGTCGCCCCGAAACAACCGCATATTGGGAAGGCTGCCGAACCGGTCTTCGAGGCACGGTAAAAAGGCACGGTCGATTTCGACGGCCAGCACGCGCCCGGCCTGGGTGACCAAGCGTTCCGTGAGCGCGCCCAAGCCTGCTCCCACCTCGACGACATCGTCGTCCTTCGTCAACGCCGCCGCCTCGACCATAATCCGGTTGATGTTGTCATCGAGCAGCAGGTTCTGACCCAACTGCTTTTTGAACTGGATGTTGTAGGTCTGGCAGAGGTCCTGAAGCTTCATCCTGTGGTTTCCGAATCGCCTTGGGCGACCCTCCGCTCGATCCATACCTCGAACGTGGCTTCGCGACTGGCATCGAATGTGGCCTCCACCGGAATCTCGGTGATCACCTGGGTGACCATGGCGTCGTCGGGCGGTTCGATGACCGACAATACAATCTCGACTTGCTCCGGGTGGGATTCCCGCACAGTGATTTGAGGATCCTCTACCTGATAGCCGCCCGTGCGAAAGGTGAACTGCCCATGGAAAGTCCATATGCCATCATCCCATTCCAGGGTCCCGTCAAATTCATCCGCTGCCAGGACATAACCTTCGAACTCCTCAGCGGGGATAAGGGCGACCGCCGTGCGATCGTTGTCTCCCATGTAGTCGGGCGGCGCCATGCGTTCGGTCTCGCACCCCATCAGAACAAGCCCTGCTGCCAGCGTCACTCCCAGTATGCCAATTATCGTGGTCCGCATGGGCGATAACCTCCTTTGATGGGTTGCTTTTCATCTACGTTGGAACATCGTGTTATATAGTCCATTC
This sequence comes from Candidatus Hydrogenedentota bacterium, assembly GCA_003557825.1. GTDB lineage: Bacteria > Hydrogenedentota > Hydrogenedentia > Hydrogenedentales > SLHB01 > PWNM01. The sequence goes on from PWNM01000072.1 coordinate 5,096, forward strand.
CACACCTATTATCACAGCTTTGCCGGGCATGGCGCAATTGCAGCAAAGCTATGGCCCTTGGCTATGGTAAACAACAGAACGATGCTATACTTTGCAGATGCCGCCGATGCGTTGCATACTCGACTCGGTATATTCATGAAACTCGATACGAACGCCATTGGGATCTGTAATCCAGACCTGCCACGATTGGTCGGCCCCCAATTTCTTCTCGCCCACATCAACGTCGTACTCGCGGAGCCGTGCGATGAGGCCGTCCATATCTTCAACTTGAATGGCCACGTGGTTGATGTTGCCCACATCCCCCGGTTCACCTTCAAATACCTCGATGAAGGTGTCGGCCCCGAGTTTGAAATAATGGCCAAAGGTGCGGCCCTCCCGCTCGAAGGTAAATCCTTTTTCAAGTCCTAAAACCGTGCCATAGAACCGGGCCGTTTCGTCGAGATCGTGGGCATGGATACAAATGTGCGCCAGTTGTTTGATCATGGGTCTCTCCAATGTAGACGCTGCCCAATGCAACGATATACGCATCCTATCATGGACAGTCATGCAATTCCGAAACGCCGACAAAGACCAGGTATTCACTGATCCGCTTACGGTGGGCCGCATGGAGACATGCAGGGCGTTTTCATATGGACTCCGGTATTAAGCTATGTGGCAATACGACTACTGGGCGCGATACATTCCCCGAGGGAGGCGATGGGCTTGCTACCATCGACTGGCCCATCGTGATAGAATGAACTCATGTTCGTGAGGGATAGTGCGCCACAGTCTGCGGGGGAGCAAATTCTTTAATCATGACAGCATCAGATTCAGACCATCATATGAATATGTCGGAGGATTGTTTCCTCCAGGAAACGCGCCGGTTTTTCTGCATCGACCAGGGATTGCCCAGTAATGATGTGCTGGCCCTGGCAGTCGACTCGAACGGAGCCGTCGTGGCGACTACGAATCTCGGCGTGGTCCGGTTCGACGGAGCAAACTGGATGCCTCACCCGGGTCTGGGCTCAGCGACCATCGATGCCCTCGCCTTCTGGCGGGGGATGACGGTCACCGTGCGTGATGGCGCCGTCTTCGCCCCCGGCGACGAACGGCTCACCTCGTTACCCCATGAACTGGGCGCCAAACACGCCATTCAATGCATGGATGCTTCGACCCGATGGTTACTTGGCGGAACAAAGGGGCTATTCGAGATCGACTCGGAGGCAGGACACCGGGTCATCCCGGTGGACGGTCTGAATCAGTCGCTGCCCACGCCACCGTCCATTCGCGCCATTGCGCAGGACGGCAAACGCGTGGCTGTGGCGGCGGCCAAAGGACTGTATTATTCGACGGACGGCGAAGAATGGAAAGCCCTACACCCCTTTGATGAACGGCGGAGCTGGGCTCCTCGGGATGTCCGAGCCGTAGTGTTTGACGCCGAGGGGCGGCTTTGGGCCGCCAGTCCGCAGGGCGTGATGTGTTGCGACCGCGAAGAAACATGGAAGCTGTTCGAGGGAGCCGACGGGCTTCCTTTCAATGACTTCACGAGCATGACCGTTGCCGCCAATGGAGCGGTCTGGTTTGGCTTGCGCAAGGGAGCGATACGCTTCGACGGCAGCGAATGGGCCTATCGGCAGGGACTTCGTTGGTCGCCGGCCGACGAAGTTCGGGATGTGGTCGCCACACCCGACGGTCGCGTATGGTTCGCCACATCCGCGGGCATCGGCTGCATCGCCTTCGAGCCGATAACGCTGGCCCAAAAGGCGCGGTTCTACGAAGACCAGATCGACGCCTACCATCGCCGTACGGAATTCGAGTATGTGATGCATGCGCAACTCAACCGTCCCGGTGACCTGTCGGAAGTGGTCCAGGTGGACAGCGATAACGACGGGCTCTGGACCGGCATGTACGGGGCCGGCGAATGCTTTGCTTACGCCGCCACCAAAGATCCCCAAGCCAAAGCGCGGGCGCGGAAGGCGCTGGATGCGCTCATTTTCCTGGGAGAGGTTACCCAGGGCGGCGATCATCCCGCCCCTCCGGGGTTCGTGGCGCGTGCCATTCTACCGACAAGCGGGCCCGATCCCAATCTGCACGATAGCCCGGAGCGGGACCGGCAACGGCAGGCCGAACAGGACCATCTATGGAAGATTATCACGCCGCGATGGCCCGTGAGCGCCGATGGCCGGTGGTATTGGAAATCCGATACCAGCTCGGACGAACTCGATGGGCATTTTTTCCTCTATGGGTGTTATTTCGATCTGGTCGCCGAGACGAAGGAAGAGAAGCAACGGGTGCGCGACCAAGTACGCCGGGTCATCGATCACCTGATTAACAACGATTATTACTTGGTGGACCACGATGGACTGCCTACGCGATGGGGCGTTTTCAATCCGGATGCGTTAAACAACATTCCCGAGTGGTTCGCCGAGCGGGGACTCAATTCGTTGAGTATGTTGTCGTACCTGGCTGTGGCGGCCCATGTGACCGGCGATAAAAAATACCGCGAGGTGGCTCGAACCCTTATCGACGAGCACGACTACGCCCAGAACCTGTTGGTTCCAAAGCTCCACAACGGCCCGGGTACCGGCAATCAATCGGACGACGAAATGGCCTTCATGAATTACTACAATCTGATTCGATACGAACCGGATCCGGATTTGCGCGCCCAGTATGCCTTTTCCCTCGAACGGTATTGGCGCATGGAAGAACCTGAGGTCAATCCGTTCTTCAATTATATATATGCCGCATGCTGCGCGGGGAAGGTATACCAATATGCCTTTGGCGATTATCCGCTGGGGACGGCTGTCAATGACGCCATGGTGCGGGAGAGCCGCCGGGAACTCGAGCGGTTTCCCCTGGATCGCGTAGACTGGCGGCATGAAAACAGCCATCGGCTGGACGTGGCCCGGCTCTTGCCTCATGTCCATTTGTTCGAGGAAGGCGCGGCGCCGCACAAGGGGTATCGGATCGACGGGCGGGTATTCCCGGTGGATGAGCGGCATTTCAACTTCTGGAACCATGACCCGTGGACGCTGGATACCGGTGGCGACGGGTATACCCTGGCCGACGGAGCGGCGTTCCTGTTGCCCTATTACATGGGGTTATACCACGGGTTTGTTCCGGAAGCGCATGCGAATAATGCCAATGCACCCCAAGGTTGACAACTACGGGAGCATTCCTGCATACTTTGAGTGTGTACAGGATGGTTGTACGCACTGTAACCAAGGAAAGCACTGACCATGGCCCGACGGCTACCCGATCGCACTGCAGAACGCATTTTAGACGAGATCATCCGTGATCCCGACGCCCCCG
>PWNM01000357.1 GCA_003557825.1 Candidatus Hydrogenedentota bacterium
ACAACGTTGTTTTTGGACCATGCTCCGGCGAACCGATACAGGGTTCATTCTGTTTGTGCAATCTCACGACCGTCAGGCCGGGCACACAGCGACCATCCGGGTTCGGGCATCGGGGGCGGTTGGTCATTGGGACTTGATAACTGGTGAACGACATGCCATCAACGCGAAGACGGTAGGCGATTGCGTCGAATTCCCCTATAGTTTCGCGCCATCCGGTTCGGCAGTGTTCACCTTTGAGATGGACTTGGACGATGCGCACCCGATGCCTCCAGAGCCGGTGGTGAGCACAACAATGGAGGCGACCGGACCTTTTCCCATTACGCTGACTGAGCCCAATACGTTACCACTCGACTACTGTGTATATCGGTTCGGCGAAAAGGGCGACTGGTCAGATCTAATGCCCACCTTGCAGGCGGATTCCGAGATTCGCAGCCAATTCGGACTGGAACCGCGCATCGGCAACGATCACCAGCCCTGGTACTTATACACTACAGGCATGGTAGACACGACGCCCCGGGGAGACTGCGAGATGAAGTGGGCCTTCCATGTGACTGATATGCCTTCGACATGCGCATTGGCCCTGGAAGGACCGGATGATTTCACCGTTACAGTAAACGGCAAGGTCGTAAGCGGGGTTACGGGATACTGGGTAGATGAGGATATTCAAACTATCGACGTGACGGACTGTTTGGTGAAGGGGGAAAACGAGGTACTCCTGCAATTTGATTATCGCCCCGACATCGAGCTCGAGGACTTGTATCTTGTGGGCGACTTCGGCGTAGCTACCAAGAACACTTCGGTACCCGCGCCCGGCGCCGTGACGTTGATAGCCCCGCCCAAGCAACTTGATCTGGGTTCATGGGTGCTTCAGGGGCTACTCTTTTATGGAGGAGCCGTCAGGTACGAAACCAGCATACAGGCTCCTCCCCAGGGGAAAGGGATTCGAGTTTCTCTGCCGGGGGTTTCTGGAACGATGGCCGTTACTCATGTGAATGATGAAGCCTTCGTCATGCCGTGGGCTCCTTTCTCGGCGGACATCACCAAGGCGTTGAAGCCAGGGCAGAACACAGTGATCGTTGAAGTTGTGGGCGGACGAAAGAACATTCTCGGGCCGTTGCACACGCCTCGCGATAATGCCACTGGCCCAGGCCACTTTGATCCGCGTCATCCCCGGTGGACGCAGGAATATCAGCTTAACGATCATGGCTTGATGCAGCCCATCCAGTTCGAGACCATCGAATAGGAGCAACGAGGAAACCAAGTGCATGCGCCGGGCGCTCCACTTTCGTTGGAACGCCCGGCGCTATTGTTTCAGGAAAGCAAACGCAAAACGCGCCATTCAAGGACCTGTTGTCTTGAACGGCGCGTCGCTCATTAAGTCGTTCGAGAGACGGTCTACTGACCCGGCATTCCTGGGCCGCCTCCTGGCCCTTGCATACCACCAGGTCCCGGCATTCCAGGAGGACCTGGCATTCCCGGCCCATTGCCACCTGGAGCACCCGGGCCCATTCCCGGCCCCGGCATTCCAGGTCCCATACCGGGACCCGGCATCTGAGGTTGCTGAGGTTGCTCAGGCTGCGCGGGCGGTGCTGGTGCGGGTCCGAAATCCGGTGCAGGCTCTTCTGCCATCCGCTCTTGCTCTTCTTGCCAACGGCGGCGCGCCGTTTCGACTTCGGCCAACCGCTGCTCGGCCAATTCGATCAATTCCTGTTTGGTCTCAGAATGGCGCGTAACCGGTTCATCGGGAATGGGATCGAGAATGCCCGGCACGCTGCGGAACTGGCTTTCAGCTTCAGCGAACATGTTCTGGTCAACATAGGCTTGCCCGTCATCGATGGCATACTGCGCCTCATCTAAAATCCTGTTCAAAATCGTCGTAGTCCGCATACGGGCCTCGGCCATAAGCTCTTCGGCAGACCGGCGCTGTTCCCGGAACTCGTCGTCTACGCCCTCGCCAAGACTCCGCACCCGTTGAAACAGATTCAATGCCGTCTCATACGCACGCGCATTCGCCGCTTGCTCCGCTTCCTGCATGACAGTCGTCATCGAGGCAACAATTTCGGTGACCGTTTGGCGACGTTCATCTTTTTCCCGTTTGGCGATGGTGGCTTCCGACAACAACTCGGCCGCTTCGTCACTTGTCCGGTCGACGCTCAACGCTTGGCGGAAAGCCTCAATGGCCTCATCTAGAGCGCGCTCCGGCCCGTCAGGATCTTCAGCTGCCGCCATATACTCACGACCCACGGTGAGATAATGATTCGAAATCTTCTCGATAACGCGCCGACGTCCGGGCCCGGAGAAATTCACGGCATGTCGCCATTCCTCGACTGCCCGTTCCCGTTGGTCGAAATCATAGAAATGGTCGCCCACGCGCTCATACGCCTCAATGATTCCGGGATTCACGCTAGCAAAATGGGCATAGGCCCGTTCTGCCTCACGCAGGTTCTGTTTCTCCATAAGCTGGTATTCGATCTGGTTGACGAAATACCACGTAAGTCTCTCACGCGATGGCCGGGCAAGACGCAAATCACGTTGGGTAGTCAGTAGCGTATGCCAGGTATCGGCCACGGCATTCACCGATCGCCGGAAAAACTCCTCACCTCCACGGGCTAGATAGCCGTCGGCGCCCACATTGGTCCGATAATCCAGCGCAATCATATCCACAGCATCGACGGCAATCCGCCGCTGGTCGCGGAAATAGGTTGCAGGGTCGGCGATAAACTGAAGTCTTCGTCGTTCGGGACTCATCATGTATCGGCTAACGCGGTCATCTAGGTCAGCGGCAATTTGCCGCCGCAGCTCACTGGCTTCCATCCCGGTTTCAATGCCTAGCGCAAAGGGTAGAAACATATCCGAGACGAGCCCACTCAACGCACCCATGCGATAGGCAAAATAACTGCCCACGCCGTATTGCCGCACTTCTCGGAGCAAGGCCATCTCATCAGCAATAGCTCCAATCGCCTCACGTTCCGACGCCACCCCGTCTGGAATGAGAACCTCCGGACCATCCATAGCTCCCTGGATGAGTTCGTCCTGAAAAACGAAATCTCCAGCCTGAAAGAACTCCTGCATATATTCCCGGCGTATCACCTGGAGGGCAATCCCTGCGATTCCGCGACGGGCTCTTGGCCCCCACGCGGCCGCATCAGACGCCATGAGCCCTATGACGACACCTATCGCCACGATTCGCCATACATTCTTGTTTGCCATGACTAACCTCGCCTGTTTTGCTGGCCTCGTCCCGGCCGTGCTGATTGTGCGTCCTCCGTGTCCCGTTCACCCCGCGTGGCACGTATCAGGCCGCTGTTAAAAAACTGCTGATCCATAACTCTGAATTCTTTCCCCATGCTCCCCCCTACACATTACCTAGCTCTCGGAACATCCCGGATTCTCTCGAATGGTACCAAGCACCGCTTTATAGTACGGATTGTTGATAATCAATTCCACTGCGTTCACCAACCGCGCAATGCAATCCGTCAAATATAGGGTAGATGCTTTGTGGCCATATCCATCCTGCTTGCCCAAGGAAGCTCTCAGAGGCATCATATATTTCCATATCTATATGGACAATAACACCTTGCCGCTGAATCTGTCAACTGTAAAACCCCGGCTGCACCGCCGTAATGAGGTCAAATGTTGAAACATTCCGTGAAACTCCCTAGCATACGGGATTGTCGGGCGGCGAATTGATAAGGAAATACGCCGACGGAATCCGACTTGGACGCTTGCCACAATTAGGGAGACTGCCGATGAAAAACGGTATAACACGTCGTCGATTTCTGGCTGGAACTGCTGCGGCGGTTGCAGGACCTTTGATCATCCCGGCCCGCGCCCTTGGACGCAGTGGGCATCTTGCGCCATCGGAGCGTATCGGAGTGGGATTTGTCGGTTGCGGCGCCATGAACTCGGGCCACGTCCGGCGTTGTCTCGAAAGTCCCGAGACACAAGTGGTGGCGGTTTGCGATGTAAACGCGCAAAAACGAGAGGCAATGCAGCAACGCGTTAATGAGGCCTATGCGCAACAGGACAACGGCGGCTCCTATTCCGGCTGCGATGCCTACAACGACTTTCGGGACATGGTCGCAAACCAAAATGTGGACGCCGTGTATGTGGCAACGCCGGAGCATTGGCATACATTGCCTGCGCTGGCCGCTGTACGGGCAGGCAAGGATGTGTTTCTCGAGAAACCGATGACCTTAACCATCGAAGAGGGCCGTGTCCTGGCCGACGAAGTGAAACGTACCGGCGCGGTTTTTCAGCATGGCGCACAACAACGATCGCATTGGGAGTTTGGCCGGGCGGTGGAACTGGTACGCAACGGCCGCATTGGGAAACTACACACCATCGAGGTGCTCCTATTTGTGGGCGGTCCCGGCGGCGCATGCACTCCCCAAGATCCCCCGGATTGGTTCGATTATGAAATGTGGCTCGGACCCGCGCCCTGGACGCCCTATTGCCCCGAGAAATGCCTCGGCGTACGTGGTTGGTCCTACATCCGGGATTACTCCGGAGGTCGCATCACCGAATGGGGCAGCCATCATCTCGATATCGCCCAATGGGCCTTGGATGCGGATACCACCGGACCAACCAAGATTGAGGGCACGGGCAGATTCGGCGAAGGTACGGTACACAACACGGCTTATGCCTGGGACGTAAATATTCATTTCGCCTCGGGCGAGATCATTCGATTCACGGATGGACCGGAAAACCGCCTGCCCGGTCAACACGGCGATGGCATCCGATTTATTGGAGACGACGGCCAGATTGGGGTCAACCGCGACATGATCGAGGCCAGTCGGCCGGAAATCCTCGAAGAACTGGGCCCCGATGATATCCGCCTACAGACCAGTTTCAACCATTTTGAAAACTTTATCGAGTGTATCCGTTCGCGGGAGGAAACCATTTGCCCCGCTGAGACGGCACACCGCAGCACAAGCTTATGTCACCTGACGAACATTTGTCTTGAAGTGGGCCATACGGTCCATTGGAATCCGGAAACGGAGCAATTCATCGACGATGATGAAGCGAACGCCTTGATCGGACGACCTATGCGCGAGCCCTGGGCGTACGATGCCGTATAACCAACCACACATCTATGAAGCAAGGGAGATAAACACATGATGCGAAAACGACTGACTTGGATGGTGACGATTGCCTTGAGCATAGGGCTGCTGATGCCTATAAGCGGACACGGCGAGGACGCCTATGAACCACCCATGGAGCAATACGGGGCGGCAGCGGTAACGCCGGAGCAACGCGAGCTCATCGAAGCGGCCTTGCCCACAAGCGCCCCAGCGGAACCGAAGGAACCTCGGAAACTTCTGGTGGTCGATCTCAACATCGGCCGGGGCGGCCACCCTTCCATCCCCCACGCCAACTATGCCGTGGCGCGCATGGGCGAAATAACGGGCGCGTACGAGGCCACCATCAGCCACGATCAATCCATGCTCGATCCGGAAAACCTCCATCAATTCGATGCGCTCTATCTGAACAACACCATCGGACCTCTGTTCGATACTCCAGAACGGCAACAAGGCCTGCTGACCTTTCTAGAGCAAGGCGGCGGTCTGATCGGGAATCACGCAGTCACGGTTACCTCGACAGAATGGGAGGAATTCGGCTATATCATCGGCGCTCGGGGGACCTGGCATCGCGATCCCGACGAGGTGGTGACGGTGCGGGTCGACGATCCCGATCATCCCGTCAATGCCGTTTTCGGAGGGGAATCCTTCGAGCTCATCGACGAATTCTTCCGGTTCGACACGCCTCCCTACTCGCGGGACAACGTCCATGTCTTAATCAGCATCGATCCCGAGTTGACCGATATGCATCAAGGCCCGGAGACCCACGGCGTCATCCGCGAAGACGACGATTACCCCATCAGCTGGGTGCACGAATACAAGGGTGGTCGGGTCTTTTATACGTCCCTTGGTCATAATCCACATATTTTCTGGGACGAACGCATCCTGACCCATTTCCTGGCAGGCATTCAATATGCCTTGAGCGATTTGGACGCAGAGTAACAAAAATTCGGGAGCCGACACATGGGCAAACAACTCGACCGCAGAGAGTTCCTCGCCTTAACGGGAGCAGGAATGGCTGGATGGGCCCTTTCCGGAGCTCATGGACAAGAGCACGCCGGAGCAGGTCAGAATGGCGCAATGTATACCTTTGCCGCCGTTGCCGACCCGCATCTGAGCGAAAACCGCGAAGGCGAGTTGACCGGCGCGGAGAAGTTTCGGCGCGTCCTTGGCGCCATCGAGACCCTTGACCCCGCGCCCGAGTTTATGTTGATGTTGGGCGACATCCACCCGACGGTGCTCGAGGTATTACTGCCGGAAGCATCGCTGCCAATCCATGCCGTGGCGGGTAACCACGAAAGCAAAGAAGGCCGCGAGCTGTTGCGTTCATTGTTTCCCGATGATTTCCAGGGCAAGGATTACTACGCCTTCACCCATCGGGACGACCTTTATATCGCCATGTGCAACGCCGCCCATGTTGACCATGTAGGGCATTTCGAAACCGAGACGAATACGCCCTCTGTGGGCCAATGTGAATGGATCGAAGAACAGCTCGCACGCCGGGACAAGTTTAACCGCGTGATCCTTTTCGGACATATCCCTCCAGACCCCGAACTGCGTCCCAACGGTATGTGTCTGGGCCAAAACGACGGCCGTTGGCTTGCCCAAAAGGTTCAGGACACCCAGCCCACTGCGTTGTTTTTCGGTCACCGCCACCACCGGGTATGGTTCGACATTGCCGGCGTACCCGTATATGGAATGCGATCATGCAACTGGAACTTCAACAATGAGCCCGTCGGGTTCGGCCATGTGTTCGCGGGTAGCAACGGGCTTGACGTGCGCTTCATTGAAACTGGAGAAGAGGCATAACAAGAGGGCGAAATGGACAACCAAAACGATAGACACCTCATGCAAAATAACAACGATACAGGATCCGACGTGGCCGATAGCCGGCGGAGTTTCTTGCGGGGAGCAACCCTATTGGGCGCTGCCTGCGCAGCAGGATATGCGGCGGCGCCTCGTAGCGCCCATGCGGCCCTCGAGGTTGAGCCGGGACCGACTTTTGACGTGCGTCAATTTGGAGCCCTGGGCGATGGGGAGGCGGACGATACGACAGCGGTTCAGGCAGCAATTAACGCCGCCATCGAGTATCGCAGCGGTCATATCCACGTCCCTGCCGGACGGTATCGCATTACGCAAAGCCTGACTTTCTCCAGCGCAAGCCGGATTGACATAACGGGAGCAGGCCGCAGTTCCGTTCTGTTACATGTGAACAACGAACCGTTGCTCATGTGGGACGAAGATGCTTCGTGCGTCGAATCGTCTATTCAGGATCTCGCTTTCGACTCGATTGAGAATGACAAGTCCCCCGATGTGGCGGTCATTTCGTGTCGAGGCGGCGCCGAACGGTCGTTCTTTAGTAATCTGTTCTTCACGGGCAACGGGGCACGCATGGGCAGCGGTATCGTGGTCGAACGGGTGGCAGACACGACTTCCTTCGACCACTGCCTCATGTGGGGCGTTACCGGCACTGGTTATCAGATCGCCCGAGGCTCGGAAGTACGCATTTTTGGCGGTCGAGTAGTCAGCAATACCAACCCCTATGAAAGCCTTGGCGAGAAGGCCATCGGCGTTCATGTGATGGGCAACAACGGCGGGGTGCATGTGGTGACGACCGATCTCATCGGCGTGCACACCTGCATGCAGATCGGCGAACCGGGCCACACATCGAACCGTGAGATTTTTATCACCCACGCCACCTTCGATAGCTCCATTCACGGCCTTGTCCAAGTAGACAATGCCTATACAAGCATCGCCGGTTGCTGGGCCGCCTCATGCGACGAGGAGCAGATCCTGATCAGCGAAAATTCCCCCGGCGCGATCATGTCGATAGCAGGCGGCACCATCTTTAATGGAGGGACCTATGGACGCGACGGCGCGCACAACGGCATTGATGTTCGGGCAGGCTCGTTTATGCTGTCCGGGGTAACCGTTCGCCATAACAAAGGAACCGGGATCCTGGTTGGCGAAAATGTTCGCGACTATGCCATTACCGGATGCCGTATCGTTTCAAATGGTACCGGCGCAAAACTGGCCGGTGACCGGTTTACCTTCACGGGCAATGTGGTGGCGCACAATGATACGGACCTGGTGTACAAGGGCGGCGAGAACAAAGTCGTGGAAAACAATATCGTAGGCTAAGCCCAACTCCTCACAGGCGGGTACCAATAAACCAACCGTGGATGGCCCATGCTTCGATGCGCCATCCACGGTTTGTGATTCTGATCAGACGCGGGCTGCGGGACGTACAGGCCCGTTATCATACACTG
>PWNM01000288.1 GCA_003557825.1 Candidatus Hydrogenedentota bacterium
CGATCGGACATCTCGTAAACGAGTAAGACCACCGTAAACAACAGGATGAGGGTACCCATGGCCCACATTCCAAACATGGCTCGGCGAATAAACTGTTTTCGTTTTTCCGCGCTCATCCCGCGCCTCCCGCGGGTAGCTCCGTATTGGTGGCATACTCGATGATGCCGCGCGCGATGCCTTCGGCCAACCGGTTGCGGTGTCCCTCACTGGCGAGGAGGTTCTCTTCTTCCGGATTCGTGATGCACCCCACTTCAACCAATATGCCAGGCATCGAGGCCCGACTGAGTACACGAGCCGGAGTCGGACGGACCCCGCGATTTGGACTTGCCTCGGTTGCGGAAAGCGACCTGCTCACCGCTGTGGCCAGCAGACGGCTACGAGCAGCATAGCGAACTCCCGAGTCAGAGCCGCCTTCTCCGTCGCCGGAGGGAACGTCCGCATAGAAAACCTCAAACCCCCTGGCGTTTTGGACAAAACTCGCCCCGGTATGGATGCTGATTAGCAGGTCGCCCTGGGCTTGACCGGCCAGGTTGCTCCGTGCTCGGTCGGGAAGTTCCACATCGGCTTCGCGGGTGAGTACGACTTCGACATCCATTTCGGCTTCGAGGATCCGTTTGAGCGATTGAGCGACGGCCAACGTGACCTCCTTTTCTTCGAGGCCATTTGGTCCCACCGCTCCTGAATCGGTCCCCCCATGGCCCGGATCGAGCACGATGCTCCGTATCCGTCGGCGGCCGGTTTCCTGCGGAGCAGGTGCGAGCGGGGCAAGCAGATCGTCCAATACATCCTCGCCTTGTTCCGGCGCTGCGGTTTCGTCTGCCGTGATTTGGTCAATCCATAGGCGGGTGTTAAACACATTGCGGAAGAAACGCTCAAAATCGGCCAATGCCATATAAGCCGTATCGCCTTCACGAAGGAGGGGATGCCGTAGTCGAAAATCGTCCGAAGCGGTCTCGACCTGCACATCATTGATGGTGATGATGGCTCCTCGGCCATCGAGGCTGATTTGCGCTCGGCCGGCGGCGAGATCGACATAACCGCCAAACTGCTCGATGACGCTACTTATGGGGATATAACGAATGCCCCCGATGTCGACCGTGCCCGAGCGAGCCAGTCGCGCATCGTCTCCCTCCCCAAAATGAAACGCTATATCCTGTTGAGCGCCGACCCACCCCGACAGGATGCAAAGCAAAACACTAAAGACGAAGGTTTCGACCCTCCGCCTGTTCGACTTGTACATGGCGAAACCCACGTCTATTACCGGCTATTACCTACGTTGTTGATACGATGTTGGATCAGAACGCTGTCGCGAAAACTCCGGGAGCGCCCCGATGGCTCCCGAAATACGGTGACCAGCATGGCGCATATCCCGATAAAAAACATCGCAAGCACAACGATCAGGACGCCTGTCTTCCTGGATTGAGGCTGGTGCGTTCCCTGGATTTGAGGATGGCCCATCGTTATCATCGCCCTTATGTCATGTCCGCAGAATGCCGCGGCAGCTTTCCTAATGATGCAAACACAGACATAGTACCATGATCAGCCGGGGCAATACATCTGGCCTCCGGCGAACATGCATAGGCAATACTATCCCCAAACGTGGCTATCGGTTCCGGAAATCGAGCCCCCGGGCCTTCTTCCGCGGTTCGCCTTTTTCCTCCGGAGCATTCATCGCAATGCCCAGTTCGACCTCTTTTCGCTTGGGAAGCTTGACTTTGCCTTGTTGCACCGCTATCTGGTTGTTGATCTTGTTCAAGCATGCCTCGCAGAGCTTTTTGCTCAGGCTGATGGCAGGGGCGCCGCAGCGTCCGCATCGGATGGCATCCTTGGACGAGACATCCTGTATGCGTCCCATCTCCATGAGTCGGAACACGACGGGCAGGTCGACCTCGGTTCGTTCCGAGAGTTGCTCGGCGGTGAGATTGGGCGACCTCTCAAGTTCGTCTCGCACTTTTTCAAAATCTTCTTCCTCTGCAGGCATACAGGTCGGGCAGACCTTGGTTTCCCCGGATTTTGAGTACATTTTCCCGCAGCGTTCGCAATTGGATAGAGGCATCTAGTCACCCTCCATGTTGTGCGGCGAGCTCGTCCTACCTTCTTTGAACCATTCGTACGATAGGGATCGGTAGTCGATTTCGACGTTTCCCACGACTCCCGCTTTTAATACCATGCCATCATTTGAAACGTTCACGCCCGCAACCAGCGAGCGAATGGGCCTGCCTTGGGTATCCAACAACGCCCGCATAGGGCTGGGGTAGGTCACGCGGAGCCAAACCCGGCGCTGGACAGGGCGTTCAAGGCCCTGCGAACTCCCATCTGTTCGTATGAACTCAAGAGTCGAACCGGGGGCGAATACATAGGCATCTTCGATGCCCTCCACCTGAAGCTGATTGCCCTCCAGACTGCGTTCGACAGCCCGTTCCTCCAAACGTTCCCGTTCCTGCTCGACGGCTTCGTCGTCACCGGATTCCAGGCGGACCCGTTCGAGTCGGTCGGCCATCCACTGGGTCATGGCAGCGGCGACTTCGCCGTCGCCGTCCCGCACCGATTGGGCATAGCGCATAGCGGCTTCTATCGCCGGATCGTTTTCAATTGAGTCCCGTTGAACCGCTTCAGCGACAGCGCTCCCCGAGCTGGAATCGCCGCTCGACGAGGGCCATTCCCCGTAGTTGACCGCCACGGCCACGAGTATTCCAGCGACCGAGCCCAGCAGAATTGATCCCATCCATGCTTTCATATGCAACGAGGTCCCCGTTAGATATTCTACATTTAGATACTAGCATATACCGCATGCGGAGTCAAATGCCGTATGAAATCCACTTTTTATGTCAACAGATTACCTGTGATGGAGGGTTAACGGCGGCGGATCCAGGACTCAGCGGCATACTTGTCTTGCGCCAGAGCCTGAATCGGTTCCAGATAGGCGGGATCGAGGGCGGTTGAGATAGGAGTGTCCGGCGCAAACTCGTGCCAAACCGCATGGCGGAGTTGCTCCGCGTGGGCTGGAAGGGCGGCCATAAAGGCATCGTGATTGCGGTCCCCTCGATACTCGGGACGATCCACCGGTTCATGCAGGTACCGGCGTACACGGGCCAGATCAAGGCTGTGGACCAGTGTCCCGTGGTGCAGAATGGCGTTGCGTCGGCGTTTTTGGGCATTGCCCGAGACTTTAAGCTCGCCCACAGCCAGGTCCGAGATTCCTGCATGCTGCGCACGGATATCCAGGGTGGCCAAGGCGCGACAGACCCGCCCCAGAAGGTGGCAGTAGGAGTTTCGAATCGTGGCGAGGCTGGGATGGCTATCGCGACGGACGATGAGGGAGAAGTTGAGGGAACCGGGTCCCTGAAGCACGCACCCCCCCGCGCTTGCCCGGCGAAGTATGGGCACGGAATCCCTTGCGCACGCCGCTTCATCCACCTCAACGGCGAGCACCTGGGACACGCCGAGAACGACAAAATGACTTGGGCTTTCCCAAAAACGAAGCGCTTCGTCCATCCGCCCCGATTCGACCGCGTCGAGCAGTACCTCGTCACACGCGAGGTTTTCAGCGGGCCGGTCGAAGGTGATATCGAAGCACTCCATTATGGACGTAAGCTAGAAGGTGCAGTTCAGTTCTTTGGCGGCCCGTACTTCGTCGAGGCGTCCCACGGGAGTACTGATCGGAGCGGCATGCAACGATTCGGGGTCTTCCTTGGCGCGGCGGGCGATATCCAGCATGGCCTCGCAAAAAGCGTCAAGAATTTCCTTCGATTCCGTTTCGGTAGGCTCGATCATAAGGCTTTCCTTGACCGTAAGGGGGAAATACACCGTCGGCGCATGGAACCCCGTGTCTAGGAGAGCCTTTGCGATATCGAGGGCATGGACACCGTGCTCTTTGGCCAACGGCGCGGCGCTGAAAACGCATTCATGCATGAACCGGCCGTCAAACGCGGATTTTAGCGCGCCTTTGAGTCGGGCATGAACATAGTTGGCGTTCAGGACCGCCTTGTCTGCCACGTCTCGTAGTCCTTCCGCGCCCAAGTGCAGGATGTAAGCGTGAGCCCGCAGGGCAATCATGAAGTTTCCAAAATACGGCGCAATCCTTCCGATGGATTGTTCCGGCCAGATCAGCTCGTACCCCTCTCCTTCGGCATGGACGCGCGGTCCCGGCAAGAAGGGAACGAGTTTTTCGGCGACTCCAACGGGTCCCGAACCGGGGCCGCCCATTCCATGGGGCGTAGCGAAGGTTTTATGCAGGTTGTAATGCATAACATCAAAACCCAGGTCGCCCGGGCGGCAACGGCCCACAATCGCGTTTAGGTTGGCGCCATCGTAGTACATCAGCGCATCGACTTCATGGGCCATGGCGGCGATGTCGGCAACGGCCGGCTCGAAAAGCCCGTGGGTATTCGGGCAGGTCAGCATAACGCCCGCGACGGAATCGGTAAGGGCCTCTTTGAACGCATCCACATCAAGGGTCCCATCGGGCAACGACGGAACCTCGACCACGGTGTATCCTGCGATGGCCGCGCTGGCCGGATTCGTGCCGTGGGCGGAATCGGGGATGAGTATCGTGTCCTTTTGATTGCCTTTGGCACGGTGATAGGCCGAGATCAGGAGCGTACCGGTCAGCTCGCCATGGGCGCCTGCAATAGGTTGTAAGCTCGCGGCTGCCATTCCAGCGACCTCTGCCAGGCAGTTCTCCAGTTCATGAATGACCTCGAATGCGCCCTGACAAAGCCGCTGATAGGGGCCGACGGATGCCAGATGGGGGTGAAGCTTTGCGAAATTCCCGTCGGCAGCGACGGACTCCGCCATTTTGGGATTGTATTTCATCGTACACGACCCGAGGGGATAGAAATGGGTGTCGATGCCGAAGTTCCGTTGGGACAGCTTGGTAAAATGCCGGACCACTTCGAGTTCGCTCACCTCGGGCAGGGCCGCGGCTTCCTCGCGACGTAGTTCGTCGGGGAGGGAAGCCTCGGGTACGTCAAATGGATCCAAGGTGATGGCGCGGCGGCCGGGATGGGATTTTTCAAAGATTAACTGCATGCGATTTTTTCCAAAGCGGCGGCGAACTGGTCGAGTTCGTCTCGCGTTCGTTGTTCGGTGACGGCGATGAGCAGGTCGCCCGGTTCGCCGGCGCCCAGAGAAGCCAGGGGCAGTCCCGCGAGGAATCCTTCGCCAATCGCTTCCCGGGCGACAGTTTCGGCGTCCCGTGGCAGGCGGACGGTGAATTCGTTAAACGTGGGTCCAGCGTTGACCACCGACGCGAAGGCTTCCAGCTTGGCTTTGAGATATTCCGATTTCGAGTGGCAATGCCGGGCTACCTCAACCAGGCCGTCTTTTCCCATAAGGCTTAGATACATCAGCGTGCGAAGCGCGCATAGGGCTTCATTCGAGCAGATATTCGACATAGCCTTATCGCGGCGGATGTGCTGCTCCCGCGCTTGCAGGGTCAACACATACCCGCGCCGGCCTTGGTCGTCCTCGGTGGCCGCCCCGATCCGTCCGGGCATCTTGCGCACGTATTTTTTTCGCGTGGTCATAATGCCCAGGTAAGGTCCGCCGAAACTGAGGGGCATGCCCAAGCCTTGGCCTTCTGCAATGGCGATGTCCGCTCCCATGGCGCCCGGCGTTTTGAGCAGACCCAACGATGTGGGATAAAAGGACACAACGAGCAAAGCGCCTGCATCGTGGCATCGCTTGGCCAGGTCGCTGAAATCATGAATGGTCCCGTTGAAGGCCGGGTTTTGCACAATGACACACGCCGCATCGGTCGGGTCATCCCCGTCGAGCCGCTCAATCCCCAAATTGGCCACATGGGTATCCAGGAGTTGCCGATGCACGGGATTCACGGAACCGTGGCAAACCACTCGATCCCGCCGCGTGATTCGCAGGGCCATGATGGCCGCTTCGAATACCGCGGTTCCGCCATCGTAGAGCGAGGCATTGGCGAAATCCATCTCGGTTAGCCGACAGATGGCCGACTGATATTCATAGATGGCTTGCAGGGTTCCTTGGGCGCACTCCGGCTGATAGGGCGTGTAGGCCGTTGCAAACTCGCCTCGGCTGGCCAGCGCATCCACGGCGGCCGGCACGAAATGATCGTACACGCCCCCGCCCAGAAAGCAGACCAAGTCCGTTCGGTTTCGTTGCCCGATGGCAGCCAGCTTCTTGCGAACGGCCATCTCGGACAGCCCCGACGCTACATCAACGCCCTTAATGCGTAGCGATTCCGGTATGGTCTCAAAAAGGTTATCCACGGATTCCACGCCGATGGTATCCAGCATGGCCCGTTCGTCATTCTCTGTCGTAGGGGTCCAGGTCATGTCTCTTGTTCTTGCACAAAGGCTTCATAGGCGGCGGCGTCCATGAGTTTTTTCACTTCCGACGCACGCACATCTTCCATTTTATAAAACCACCCTTCCCCATAGGGGTCTTGATTGACCAATTCCGGCTGGGTTTCGAGGGCATCGTTAATCTCCGATACCCTGCCGGCGACGGGTGCGTACACATCGCTTGCGGCTTTCACGGATTCCACCGTTCCGACGGCTTCGCCTTTTACAACGTCTGCGCCGACTTCGGGAAGTTCCGCGAAGGTTATATCCCCCAATTGTTCTACAGCAAACGCCGTGATACCAACCACATATTCCCCGCCATCATCGCGGATCCATTCGTGGTCTTCTGTATAATACACGTCATCTGGGTACATCTAATGCCTCCTTTATGGTTATGTTCTGCATGTACCGTGCGAATAAAACGGGAGCGAAACCACTTCGACCTCGAGCCGCCGGGGTCCCACGGTCAACTGCGTCCCGGCTTCGCTCAGCGCCTTGGGCACATAGGCCAAGCCGATGCCGTGGCCCACGCTGGGACCATAGGCCCCGCTGGTTACATGCCCCACGGGCGTATCGTCATAATAGACTTCGAAATCATGTCGCGGCGCGCGCCTGCTCCCCGTCTGAATCCCGACGAGTAGATCATAGTCATTTGACTCGCGTTTTGCCACTAAGGCATCCCGCCCGCGAAACGACGTATCCCAGGCGATAAACCGGTTTTGACCCGCCTCGAGTGGCGTACGACTCCCGTCGAAATCCTGACCCGAGAGTGGATATCCCATTTCAAGCCTCAGGGTGTCTCGTGCGCCAAGACCAGCCGGCGCAACCGTGTCCAATGCGCAGAACGCTTGCCACAACGGCTCCGCCAAGGCAATGGGTATATAAAGCTCGAACCCCAGTTCGCCTGTATATCCCGCCCGGGCGACAATAACCGACGATCCTTGCCACGTCGTACCCTGTGCAGCAAAATAGGGAAGTTTCTCCGCCAGATCAAATCCGACTTGGATCATGGCCTCCCGCGCTCCCGGACCTTGCACATCGATCTTTGCTGTTTCCCCTGAAATATCCTCCGCATCGGGAGTCTGGTCGAGGATGACTTCCCCTACGCGATCGAGGGGGCCCGCATTGGTTACCACCATCCATTCGTCTTCCGCAAGTCGGAAGGTGATGACATCATCGATGATGGTGGCGTTTTCAGTCAACAAAGCGCCATACCGTCCCCGCCCTACCCGAAGGCTTTCAATATCGGAAGCGATAAGCGTATTAAACTGCGCTGCCGCGGCAGCGCCGCGAAGGCGGAACTCGCCCATATGGGAACAATCGAATACCGAAACGGCGGAGCGCGTATGGCTGTGTTCGGCGAGTATACCCGCGTACTGGATGGGCATGGCCCAGCCGCTGAACTCGGTCATCTTTGCATTGGCGGAAAGATGCTCGTCATACAATGGAGTTTTTCGCATGGATCCTCCTCACAGGATGGTGTCAAAAAAAAGCGCCCACACTTCGGGCGCGATGCGTGTATTACTTCTTAACGCATTCCGGTATTGGTATATTGCGAAACGCCGAACGTGGACCTTAGACTACTGTCATAAAAGGTGCTTTTTTCGGGTATGATTTATGATAGAATCAGCCCATCGGCATTGGGTACATGGGAAACTTCATAGGATAACGGGTTCGGACAACGATGCGCAAATTGATTCTGGTATGCGAATGCGGTGAACGGATGCAGGTTCCGCGTTCGGCTCTGGGCAAGACCGGGCTGTGCCCTTCTTGCGGCCGGGGGATCCCAATTCGTGCCGACAACACGATGGCCAGCAACGCGAATGTTTCCTTTGGCTCCATGGGCCGGTCGGCAGAAACCACCACCAAACCTTTTCGGAGTGGTCCGTCGGATGAAGACAAGCGCCGATTCGGCGAGGCGGTCGATCTCTATTTCGCCAAGCGCTATGCCGAGGCCTTGGCCATCTTCGACACCTTGCGCGAACGTTATCCCAATAACGAAGAGATCGAGACGGCCCGAACC
>PWNM01000643.1 GCA_003557825.1 Candidatus Hydrogenedentota bacterium
AGGTATTGTGTCGGACTATGCCGATGTCTATGCGGAGTTCATCCGCCGTTTCCCCTGTGATTGGTATCATGTATGCGAAGGGCCTCCCTGGCGAGATAGGTCCATGAAACGGGCTCCGAACGCAACGTTCACTCCCGCTCTTACTCGAGCCGCACTCGATCAGTATATCGAGGGAAACTACGATGGACAGACCATGTCGCGGCAGACGGTGATCGATTCGGGAATGTACGACCATGTATGTGAGCTGCGCGATCGAGATGGCGATCGGGTAATGATTGTGCCCAACCAGGGCGCACCGGGCAGCGGATTTCCCTGGCTTGGTTGGGAGGAGCAGATGATTCTCGTCCAGCAAGATCCGGAACTCGTGGCCCATTTTGTTGAGCGCGATGGTCAACGGTTTCTGGAACGGGTGCGTGCTGCGCGTGATCAGGGAGCCGACGGCTATATTTTTTCCGAGGGATACGGCGGAGCCTGTGATCTCACGTCGCCGGCGTGCTTCGAAAAAGCCTTTCTATGCCCAAAGCAGCGTTTCTACAAGCAGGTGCGAGACGCCGGACTGCTGGGAATCGGCTATTTTCTCGGAGGAATTGGACCGTTTTTGGACCTTATCAATGAGGTCGGCGTCGATGGCGTCATGATCGAGGAGACCAAGAAAACCTTCGCCCTAGACCCCGTTGAAATCCGCAAACACCTGGATCCCGCCGTCGTGCTGTTCGGCAATATGGACAGCTATCTGCTTTTGACCGGCCCCACGAGCGCTATTCGCGATGCCGTTGCCCGGCAAGCCGAGGCGCGGGCTCACGGCCCCTTTGTCCACGCCAACGGCAGTCCCCTATGTCCCGGAACTCCACCCAAGCATATCATCGCCTACCTGGAAGCGGCCCGTGGCCCTTGAGCTAGGAACGATAATCCAGGCTCAGGTTTAAAGACGGCCTTCACCATACGGTTACGTATCTGTGGACGAAGGACATATTTGACGTCTCGTGGACAGCATCGGCTAATAGCCGGAGAAGTCCTCGCTCTTAATCCTTAACTCGTCTATCCTCCATTCCATGAGGGATTCCTTCACCCCTTGTACCATGCCGGGAGGGCCTACAATATACCAGATGGCCTCCTCTATAACGCGTTCGGGGAGGTTTTTCTCGTACATCTCAGACCCAAGCATGCCCTGTTCGTAGCTCCATCCAGGGTCGTCAGTGTCCGTGATAGTCGGAATCAGGTTGAATTTGTCGTTTTTTGAGGCGAGGTCCTCGAGCTCGGAGAGGAACGCAACGGATTTTGGGGTTCTGTTTGAGTAGAAGAGGTATAGCTCGTGTCCCGTATCACCTTCCGTGCTCCATTGTATCATGCTTAGGAAAGGCGTTATACCGATGCCTCCCGCAAGAAAGACAGCCGGCTTGGAGGTGTCTTCGTGAAGCGTGAAATTCCCCATTGGCCCCCTCATATCTATCTCGTCGCCTTTATCCATCGCATTGAGTGTGTTCTTGAATGCGGAGTCCCTCATGCGCGTGGCTATCATGAGTTCCTCTGTGTTATTCGGGCTGCTGGCCAAGGAAAAGCTCCGCCTATTTCCCTTGCTGTCGTCCTCTGTCATTTCCTGGAGTACGAAATTGCCGAACTGCCCGGGTTTGAAAGATAGATTTTCCTTTGACGTGTCAAACCAGAATGCGCTTGTGCCCTCTGCCACTTCCTCTTTCCTAACGAGCGGTAGTTTCATGATACACTCCTATACGTTTCCCCTATCCCAATCGCAAGATCCTATCTTTTCAGATCCTTGACGTATGTGCTTTGCGAGCCTGGCCATAGAACATCACATTGCATGAAAGAGAGTCGGGCCTATCTGAAGTCAGTAAATGGTTGTTTTTCCAAACTTAGCAGATACATAGGAAAAACATCAAGAATTTATGGTTTTAACACTTAAGATTGCGAATGGAGCCTTGCCTGATATGAAACACTTCGGGAGGGCTTGATAAATGGTGTGCGCGTCACCTGTTTGCCATTTATGCGATAGCGATGTACCAGGCGCCGTTTGGTCGCTTGATCAAGCCTGCCATGGGGGTCAATCTCCTGTCAGTATCTGGGCCAAAAAAAATGTTTTGGAATCAGATTGGATACAATTTTTGTGTATAATTTTGTGTCCACCTTGTAAAGCGGGCAAAAAAGAAGCCAGTCACAATCTCTGTAACTGGCTGATACGTAAGGGGTTATAGTGGTCGGGGCGCCCAGATTCGAACTGGGGACCTCCTGCTCCCAAAGCAGGCGCGCTAACCGGACTGCGCTACGCCCCGATGTGGATACTACTGCAAGACCTCAGAGTATATCATAAGCCCATTCCGGGTGGCGAATCTGTGATTGGGCTCCTACTGAATCCATGGTTTATTTTTTCTGCGGGAACATCTACCGTGGGATCTGGGGTTTTGAAAATAATACAAGCTGTGTCTCGGAAGCGGTTCAAATGATCAGAGGAGTTGGTATGAAGGGTATAGACAAGGATACGCCCAAAGGTCGGCAGTATTCATCGCAGATAACAGACGCCGTCGAACGGGCGGCCAGCCGGGCTATGTTGCATGCCGTAGGGTTCTCGGATGACGATTTCAAAAAGTCCCAAATCGGTATTGCTTCGACATGGAGCATGGTGACCCCGTGCAACATGCACATCAATGTACTGGCTGATAAGGCCGCGGAGGGCGTTGATGCCGCGGGTGGCAAAGGAGTCATCTTCAACACGATAACGATTTCCGATGGCATCTCCATGGGTACCGAGGGCATGAAATACTCCCTCGTGTCGCGCGAGGTTATTGCCGATTCGATTGAGACCGTGGCCGGTTGTGAATGGTTCGATGGGCTTATTACCATCGGCGGGTGCGACAAAAACATGCCCGGTTGCGTTATGGCCATGGCGCGGCTCGATCGGCCTTCTATCTTTATCTACGGGGGCACCATCTTGCCGGGCACGCACAAGGGCAAGGATGTGGACATCGTGTCTGTGTTTGAGGCGGTAGGAGCTCATGCGCGTGGGGCAATCAGTGACGAGGAGCTTAAAGAAATCGAGGCCAAAGCGATACCGGGTCCGGGCGCCTGTGGGGGCATGTATACGGCGAATACGATGGCCTCCGCCATAGAGGCTTTGGGACTGAGCTTGCCGAACAGCTCGGCCCAAGCGGCGGTTTCCGATGCCAAGGCCCAGGATTGCTACAATGCCGGAGCAGCGGTGTTGCAGCTCATCGACAAGGGCATCACGCCTCGTATGATCTTGACCCGAAAAGCCTTCGAGAACGCCATCACCGTGGTAATCGCCCTCGGCGGCTCGACAAACGCGGTACTGCACCTGTTGGGCATTGCCCATACGGCGGGGGTCAAACTCTCCCTTGACGATTTCACCCGTCTCGGCAAACGGACACCGGTGTTGGCAGACCTAAAACCGAGTGGACGCTATGTCATGCAACGACTGATCGAGATCGGCGGTATTCAGCCCTTGATGAAAACTTTGCTTGATGCGGACATGCTCCATGGCGATTGCTTGACTGTCACTGGACAAACGCTGGCCGAGAACCTTGCCGCGGTCGGTTCGTATCCCGATGGGCAAGATATCGTGCGGTCTTTCGAAAATCCCATCAAGAAAGATAGCCATTTGGTCATTCTCCGTGGCAACCTGGCGCCCGGTGGAGCCGTGGCGAAGATCTCAGGCAAGGAAGGCACACAGTTTACGGGTAAGGCGAAAGTATTCCCATCGGAGGAAAAGGCCTTGGCCAAGATCCTCGACGGTACCATCAAAAAGGGGGATGTCATTGTCATCCGCTACGAAGGCCCCAAAGGCGGCCCCGGTATGCGCGAGATGCTTGCGCCTACGTCGGCCGTCATGGGTCGGGGTTTGGGCAAGGATGTAGCGTTGATTACAGATGGCCGGTTCTCAGGCGGCAGTCACGGGTTTGTTGTCGGTCACATTACTCCGGAGGCCCAATCCGGAGGTCCATTGGCTATCGTAAAAAACGGTGATCCCATTACGATTGATGCGGTCAAACGCACGCTAAGCCTGGATATCCCCGACGAGATCATCCAGGAACGTCTGGCTGCCTGGAAACCGCCCAAGCCGCGATACAAACGAGGCGTGCTGGCCAAATATGCGGCCACGGTCACTTCGGCATCCGAGGGAGCAGTGACCGATAAGAATCTGCCGTTGACGGGCGACTAGGTTTCAACATACACGGGCATACCGCGATTTAGGCCGAGAGCCCTGTGGGCATTGCCCTGATTGACCGCGATTTCTAGTAATCCGCCGCTTCCGATAAGCGCAAGAGGCGCTCCTTGGGGCGCCTCGCCGTAGGTGCGCATGATGCCGGTTATGCTATGCGAGCCGACTGTTACGACGTATGTATTGCTGATTTTGATGTCGTCATCTGAGATATTGGTGATGGTGTTTCCGAAACGGTCGATGTGGATGACCTCGCCTGTGATAACGTTTCCGAGACGTTTGGGTTCCGGTACAGATAGCATAACCGGATCGGCCACTGCCGCTCCAATGGCCTCGAAAGGCATACCCATGGCCAGTTTGGCTCCGGTGGGGGCGAATACATCGCGGCCGTGAAAGGTGGCGCTTACGGGTTCCATTCGGCATTCGGGATGCTCGATCCGTCGGATGCCCTCGAAAGGCGCTTTACGGGCCAGCATGGTGAACACCCCGTTATCTGGGCCAACCAGCAATTGTCCGCGCCAACGGACGGCGATAGGCATGCGTTCCGTTCCCACGCCGGGATCGACTACCACTACATGCACCGTCTCGGCTGGAAACCACGGCACACATCCGGCTAAAAAAAGGGCCGCCTCGAATACCTCCTGGGGGGGAATGGCGTGGGATAGGTCAAGTACCGGTACCCCGGGAGCCAGCTTCGTGAGGACGCCCTTCATGGACGCCACGTAAGGATCGGTTTCACCAAAGTCGGTGGTTAGGGTGATTGTGCTCCCGTCCATATTGGTATCAGTCTAATGGTTATAGATGCCAGGGTGGTCGCATGGGATAGGAAAGCAACCGGTTGGCAGTTTCGTCATCAAACCGTTCGGATGCCGTATCCCATCGGAGAGGCCGGTTCAATTTCAACGCGATACCCCCAACCAGGCATGTGGAGGTGGAGCGATGGGCTACTTCGATGGGAGTAATTGTCTGAGCGCGGGACTTGACGCAATCCAGGAAATTGCGTTCGTGATTCGGGCTATCGTATAGACGGATTTCGTCGGAGCGGATCGGTTCACGCAATAGCTCCGGATCGCTGACCTCGATGTGGCCCCGTGTGAACACCCAGCCTTCTTCCCCTTCGAAACGGACGCCGTGGGGGTTCTGATCCGTGCTTGTCTGTATAACCGTTACGTCATCGGGATACCGATATTCAAGACGGTAGGTCGTCACGGTGTCGAATAGGCCGTCTTCGGGAAAGACTCCCTCGCCCTCTACGGAGATAGGTCCCGAATGCTCCATGCCCATTCCCCAATGGGCGATGTCAATATCATGAACCGCATGGCCTGCAACCCAACCGGCTTTGCTGTAATCGGAGATGAAATACCATCCGGGTAAATGGCCGGGAACCTTGACTCGCCATGGCGTAAATGGCGCCTCGGGGGCGGGCCCGAGCCATAGGTCATAGTCAAACCCTTCCGGTATCGGCTCGGGTGGGTGATGGCCGGTCGTCTCGCCTGGGGGAGAACCGATGAGCACCCGCTTCAGTTTTCCGATGCGGCCATTGCGCACCAACTCACAGGCCTGGCGTGTACCGGGAAGAGAGCGGAGCTGCGTTCCGTGCTGAAAGACTCTCCCATATCGGTGTACAGCATCGACCAGGGCACGGCCTTCCTCAATTGTATTCGAGAGGGGTTTCTCGCAATAGACATCCTTCCCTGCCCGAACGGCGGCAAGAGAGTGAAGCACATGCCAGTGATCGGGGGAACCAACCTGTACGGCGTCGATATCAGCGCGATGGAGCATCTCACGGAAATCGTTGTAGGCGCGGTCCGGCTCCAGGTTGGCCATCTGACAGGCTTGTTCGCAGGCATTGCGATCGACATCGCAGACAGCAATGACCTCCGCATCGGGAAAGCCGAGGAACGTTCCCATGCCATGGATGGCTTTTGCTCCTACGCCGATGAAACCCATAGCGACACGGTTGCTGGGGGCCGTGGCGCCTGCCAAACCCAACGCCGATGACGGAATGATCGCCGGAAAGGCCGCCGCGGCTGCTGTGGCTTTTAGAAAGGTACGACGGGATAATTTGTTGCGGTGTTTCATCGTTTCCTCAATCAATTGTTATCGACATAGACGTCCGGCGTTTCGGCAAAGGTATCCCAAAAGGCAGTAAATACCTTCTCGTCGGCTGAACCATCGTGGATTAACAGTCGAAATCGCAGGGTCATGGGTTCGCCCTTCACCAACGGTATCGGATCACCGCCGCCGGGGAATCCGGGCTGGTAGAAGTTGAGCTCCGGGTATTGAATCCATTCCGATGGATACATTGGCGTTTTGGGGTGCTGAAAGATCGTCATTCCTGACTTGGTCCCATCATAACGTGCGGCATAATCGGCCCATGCTCGGCGAGGGCTGGATTCAGGTGTATCAATATGCGGCTGGATCTGCTGTTCTTCGCCCGGAGCCATACGGGCGCAAAATCCGCTATAGCCGGCCTCGGGCCGACCACCAATCTCCACATGGTCGACCAAGGCCTCAAGACGCAACGTAATATCGACTATGCGCCCCGCATCAGTGCCCCGAAAAGCATGGAGCTTGATCTCTTGATGGACAATGGGGGTCTCATCGTCCCAAAGCCACTCGGATTCG
The DNA here is from genome assembly GCA_003557825.1 of Candidatus Hydrogenedentota bacterium. Classification (GTDB taxonomy): domain Bacteria; phylum Hydrogenedentota; class Hydrogenedentia; order Hydrogenedentales; family SLHB01; genus PWNM01. The sequence goes on from PWNM01000643.1 coordinate 6,821, forward strand.
GCTTCGATGACAGCAAGGACCGGCCCACTGGTGATGCGCGCAGGGACCGAAGGACGGGACCACAGCCCACCGATTAGGGGTTCTCCCTGAAAGGGATTACGCACAGCCCACATATCGCGGACTTCGTCATCCCATCGCACAACCGCCCAAGCCCAACACAAACCACGATGATGGGGATGATATTCGGTGGGAAAATCATCGGTTATCGGTTGTCCCTTGAGACTGTAAATGGGATGTAGGTAATCCCCGCGTTCGAACGCGGGGTCTACGCCTTCAGGCACTTCGGTTACGCCATGATTGTACCGCAACACCGGCTTGTTTCCATCAAATACATCCATCCACTTGCGAGTATCATCGCGCCGCACATGAAGTGTTTCCGAAACCGGCTCGTTTGAATCGGCCAATCGATAGCGGGTCTTCTCGGGTACATATGTCGGCGTTAACCACCAAAGCATGCCCCTCAAGGCGTGATCTTCATCGGGTATAAACTGAGCGGAAATAGGGGTAGAGGGAATCTCGTTATCAACGGGTTGCAGTTCCAGGCCGCGTCCCGCCTGTATTGCTTCGTAAAGCGCTGAGGGTAACTCGATAGCGACAGAGGTAGGCGCGTAAATACCGGTAACGGATTCGGTGGTTGGGCCCAAATGGATTTCGACATATGCCTGTCCTGCGGCTATTGTATTCGCCAGAATGCCGGTAAGCGCAATTGTGAGCAAGATGATACGCATCACTTTGAAGCCCTTTATAACTCTATCCGCGCGGGGTTGCCTGTTTCGGCAGCCTTGTCGGCCGCAAAACACACGGCCATTGTTTTTGCAGCATCTTCGAGATCCGGAATTGGTCGTTTGTCGTCCAAAATGCAATCCAAAAAGTGGCTGACCTCGCCGTCAAAGGGATGGTGGCTTACGTCGCCGCTGTCCGGTAAAACGCAAGGGATGGTCATAAAATCGTTTTGGCCGGGGAATAACTTCGGCGCGAAGATCCTATCGTTACGGAGCGAGCCCTCCGTTCCATAGATGCCGATGTTGAATACGTATGGCATCTTTGCATCGAAGCAACTGGTTGTTCGCCCCACAAGTCCATCGTCGAAGGTTAGCACCGCCGTGGTTGTACCAACGTATTCGTTGGGGTTTTCAGTCTTCACCTGGTAGGCGGATACCTCAGTCGGCTCCTTACGGGCAAACCAGCGCAAGGCGTCGACAGCATGGCATCCCGCGGCCAGCATTGAGGTTCCGCCCTGCTTTACCGTTCCAAGCCAGTGGTCGGGCCCCATCCAGATGCGATGAAAGTAATCGACCTCGATCATAAATATATGGCCAAAAACGCCCTCGCTAATCAGCCGATCTATCGTCTGCAACAGAGGATTCCAATGCAGCACAAAACTCACGACCGACTTCACGCCGGCTCGTTCTACGGCCTGCCGCTGCTTTTGCACCTCCTCAGGGGTCAGGGCCACCGGTTTTTCGATGATGATAT
>PWNM01000021.1 GCA_003557825.1 Candidatus Hydrogenedentota bacterium
ACCGCTCGTGCGTCGGCCGCCAAGTCGAGCACGCTCCGCGCCACCAGGATGGCGATAGCGGGGTAGAGGGGGAGAAGGTAAACTTGGCGTTTGTCGACGGCTATCGAGAACAGCACAAAGGCGGGGAGTATCCAGCACAGTAAATACCGCATGCGATCGTCTTCGCGCCGATGGCGCCAGAGCCATAGCAGGGTCCACGGGAAAAACAACGACCACGGCAACCAGTCAAAGGGCAGGTTGATGATGTAATACCACGGCCATTGCGCTTTATCGATGCCGAAGAAGGCTCGGGCCAGGAGCTGTCCCACTACGTCGAAAATCATGGCCTGCTCGGCGCGAACGGCCATTTCGTCGGCCACCGCCATCCGGGCGGGGATGAGCCAAAGCAGGGCCACGCCGGCCACTGCCGTTAATCCCAGCACCCAATGGGTCTGCCGCCGTTCTTCAGGCTCGCGCCAGAAAAAGGCGACGATGAGCAGGAGGGGGAAGATCAGTCCCGGCGGACCTTTCGCCATGACAGCGGCGGCGATCGCAGCGTAGAACACTACCAGCCAGCGTCGGTGGCGGGTTTCGTACCACCACCAAAACGTGAGTAGACTCGCCGCGAGGCACGCCGTGAGTAGGATGTCCGTCCGGGCGGTGCGCGCCTCGAACCAGAACTTGGTGGTGGTCATCAAGATAAGCGCCGCCCACCAGGCAACCTTGGCCCCATAGAAGCGTTGGGCCAGTACAAAAGTACAGATAACCGTCAACACGCCCGCGAGCACGGGGGGAATTCGGGTGGAGATCTCGGTCACGTCGCCAAAAGGCCAGGATGCGGCAGCAATGGCCCACATGAGCAAAGGGGGTTTCTCGAGGTAGGGTTGGTTATTCACCCGGGGAGCCAGGTAATCGCCCGATTCGACCATCTCACGGGCTACCAATCCAAAACGGGGTTCATCGGCCGGCCAAAGGTCGTAACCGCCGATGTTCCACGAGAACAACACCAGCGCCAAAAGGGCGGGAACCATCCATGATATCGATTTGGTGGGCATATTGTTCGAGGTCTACCGAGATCCTGTCCGCTGTTTAATAATGCGTCGGTACTTCAGGATTATAGCAAGTTTAGCCGTAGGTATGCTATGAGGCCGTACTACTGCGAGCTCCCTGCGGTATCTTCTCCAGGCGCATCATTTCCCGTACGTTTTATCAACCATATGTTCCGCACGAAGAAAAATGCTGTGACGATCGAGCCGGCGGCGTAGAGCCATTCGCCGCCGCCGCGGATGGCAAAGGTCAGGAATTGCAGGATGCATGCCACGATGCCCATGTACCAAAAAATAACTGGAACCACGCTTTCGCCACGGCGTTCGGTGGCAATCCACTGAATCAGAAAGCGCAGTCCGAAGAGAAATTGGCCGACGACGCCAACCGCAAGCCAAAACCAGGCTTGCCGGGCCTCGGCAACCGGTCCGGCCTGGCGCAGGTCGTATTCACGATACCAGGTGGTGACGACTACGACACATGCCGCAATGACGACTAGTAATACCACAAGGTGGGTAAGGATATAGCGCGTCCGTGATAGGGTGCCTTGGCCGCGCCAGATGTGGATCAGGTTGCGCGAGTAAGGAATCAGGTTAAAGCTTTGACTCAAGGCGCCCAGGGGGGATTGGGTGTACCAGGCCCAGATCAAGAGCATGAAAGACCCGATGCAGCTCTGGTACCAAAAGGCTACGGGAACAACGCTCCGCTTCTTGAATTCGGACGCGAGCCATTGGAAGAAAAACCGGGAGTAGAAGATGAGCCAGGCCGCCGCCCCGAATATACCCCAGAACCAACCTTGGGCTGTGATCCCTTCCAGCACTAGTCTTCCCCTTTCACCTGAACGGCGACATACCGCCGTCGCAGCCATGCTACGCCAAAGAGGTCATACAGCCCTCGCCACAGCCGATCCCATACGCCGTATTTCGATCGGCCATGGAGTCGGGGGTGATGGGCTACCTCCATTTCGACGATCCGCATGTCCGCTGCCTGCATCATTACGCCGAAATAGCGGTGCATGCCATTGAAGGGGATCATATGCTCGACGCAGCGTCGCCGGAATCCTTTGGTTCCGCATCCCGCGTCTCGGATGCCATCGTGCAGCACGGCCCTTCGCACGGCATTGGCGATGGCGCTGGCTTGGCGTTTAACCCAGCTATCCTGTCTACGGACACGGTAGCCGCACACGCAGTCATGGTCTTGCAGCAGTTCGAGCATGCGTGGGAAGTCGGCCGGATCGTTTTGCAGATCGCCGTCCAGCATGAGCAGATAATCCCCCTGAGCACGCCGCATTCCGGCGACAATCGCCGCCGATTGGCCATAATTTCGGCAAAGATGCAGGGGACGAAACCGCCCATCTTCTGCCCTTATGCCATCGAGTATTTCCTGCGTAGCATCGGTGCTGCCGTCATTGACGAGAAGGCATTCGAACTCGTAGGCCGCGCATTCGTCGAACACGGACTGGATGCGCTGGACAAGGAGCTCGATGTTTTGCGCTTCGTCGTATAAAGGCACGACGACCGATACCAATTCCTTCATGACATTCCCCATGGCTGCAAAAGGCAGTAGTATACACGGCGCGCCGGAGGGGATTCCTACGCGCTACGGGGACGTTCGTAAAGGGGGCTCCGGGTGTGTCTACTTCGCCGGAGCTTTCTTCTTGGCCGGAGCCTTCTTCTGGGCAGCGGGTTTCTTTGCGGCCGGTTTGGGAGCCTTCTGATAGAAGTACTTCATCCCTTCGAGGGTGTTGCCTAGATTCCGCTTTCCTTCGTCATCCAGGGTAAAGCCCAATTTCTCGACTTTTTCCAGCAGCGCTTCCCATGCTGTATGGTCCCAAGACCCTTTTTGTTTCGACACAAATTGGCCCAGGGTTTCGGTCAGTTTATCGTATGCAGTCTTGGCAGCAGGCATGTTGTTCTCCTTCCTGATTGCCCGGAGACTTCGCAACACCGGGTTTCCGCACTATAAGTGTACCGCAATGGTGAACGAGTCGAACACCTGATTTCAAGTGGAACCCATTGCTTCATACCACCTGTATCATCATGGTCAAAAACGTCCATGTTTAACGATAGCGGTGTTGTTTTGTATCATAGTGTATTCACCGGGGCCGTTTCACATAGTTGCCGCCATCATATCTACGATCCGACATCGCGTCTTAGTCGTCGGAAGCGTCTGGCAGAATGTTGAGGACTGACCTACGGCACGGAGCGTCCGGTCGTTTGGTTGCCTGGTGCGATTTTCGCCTCGGGCGGCAATGCCATATATGTTTTAGTTCGATAACCTGAGACAGAAGGAAGTTGTATACCATGTATGTACCAACAAGGATGTTCTTTACCCGAGGAGTCGGTAAACATCGCGAGAAGCTTTCGAGTTTCGAAATGGCCCTGCGGGCTGCAGGCATTGCCCATTTTAACCTCGTCCGCGTCTCGAGCATTTTCCCTCCCGGATGTAAGATTGTTCAGCGGGACGCTGGACTCAAACTGCTCAAAGCCGGTCAGATTCTTCACGTCGTGTTAGCGGAAGCGGCCACGAACGAACCTCGTCGGCTATTGGCGTCGTCCATTGGCGTGGCGATTCCACGCGATCCCGATCAGTTTGGGTATCTGTCCGAGTTTCATGGCTTCGGCGTCACCGACCAAAAGGCAGGCGACTATGCCGAGGACCTGGCCGCCGAGATGTTTGCCACGGTGATGGGGCTCGAATTCAATGCCGAAAAAAGCTGGGACGAACGGCGAGAGATCTGGAAAATCAGCGATATCTTTCTTAAGACTCGCAATGTTACCCAGAGCGCTTTGGGCGACAAGAATGCCCTGTGGACGACTACAATTGCGGCCGCCGTGTTAATTCCTTAACCCAATTCCTTCGGAGGACCTATGGCAGAGCGACAATGGCTATCGGGCGAACGCATCGCCCCGCCGGCAATTCAACCGGGGATCAGCGCCCGCGACTTGGTTGATCAGGCTTTTCTGGCCTACAACGGCGCCCGGCTGCGCGAGGCATGCCGGTTGTTTACGCGCAAGATGCTCGAACCGGATGTGACCGTCGGGTTATCGATCACCGGAGCCCTCACCCCGGCGGGCTTAGGGCCGTCCTGTTTGGTTCCCCTTATCGAAACGGGCATGGTCGATTGGATCGTCAGTACAGGAGCCAATTTATATCATGACACCCATTTCGCCCTCGATATGCAACTCCATGCGGGGACGCCATTTATCGACGATCGGGAACTGCGGAACGACCAGATCATCCGCATCTACGACGTGTTGTTTCGCTATGATGTCCTCCTCGATACGGACCGGTTCTATTACGACCTGGTTCGCACGGAGGAGTTTCAGCGGACCATGGGCACGGCGGAATTTCACTACCTGGTTGGCAAATACTTGACCGCCCGGGCCGAGGCCCTCGGCGTGGGGGACAAGAGCCTGCTGGTGGCGGCTTACAAATCAGGCGTGCCGGTCTATACCTCATCCCCGGGCGATAGCTCGGTGGGCATGAACGTCGCTGCGGCGGCTCTTAATGGCAATGGTTGCTGCATCGACCCGTCTATCGATGTCAATGAAACGGCGGCCATCGTCTACGAGGCTACCCGCAACGGACACAGCGCGGTGATGATCCTTGGCGGCGGGTCGCCCAAGAACTTTTTGCTTCAGACCGAACCTCATATTCAGGAAATCCTGGGGCTATCGGACCAAGGCCACACCTATTTTGTCCAGTTTACCGATGCGCGACCCGACACCGGCGGATTGAGCGGCGCCACGCCGTCCGAGGCGGTGAGTTGGGGCAAAGTGGACCCCGAGCATCTGCCCGATGCCGTCGTGTGCTATGGAGACACCACGTTGACCTTGCCCTTGCTAACGGCCTATGCCCTCGATGCCCATGAGCCTCGACCCCTGCGCCGGCTGTATGACAAGCGGGAGGCGTTGGTCGAGGAAATCCGGCAAACCAACGTGCGGCGAGATGATCCCGCCCCGGGGGCGTAATCCGATGCACATGGGTTATTTGGACGAGCGCAGCAACTTCATGGGACTGCCGGATGCTCAGTGTCGAGCCGACAGCGCCGGGGTAGTACTTATCCTCGCCCCGTACGAAACAACCTCGACTTTCGGCAAAGGGTCGATTGATGGCCCTCAGGCCATCCTGGAGGCTTCCCACGAGGTCGAGCTGTTCGATGCCGCCCTTGGCTATGAGCCCTGCGAGACTTGCGGGGGGATTGCGACGCTGACGCCCTTATCCCTGTCGAGTCTGCACTGTAAAGAGGCCAACCGCCAACTGCATGACACGGTGGCGGGCTGGATCCAGGACAATCGGTTTTCGGTGACCCTGGGGGGGGAACACACCTCCATTATCGGAGCCGTGCAGGCCCATAGCGAGGCCTTTGACGATGTAACGGTCGTCCAGATCGATGCACACAGCGACCTGCGGCCCAGCTATCAGGATGACCCCTGGAGCCATGCGTGCGCTACCGCCCGTATCCTCGATTTCCACGACGATGTCGTCCAAGTGGGTATCCGAAGCGAAGCCCGGGAAGAACGGGAGATCGTACGCGAGAAAGAGCTGCCCGTGTTCTATGCCCACGACATCCATCGGCAAGGAGATGCCCGCGAAGACTGGGTCGGCGCTATTATCGAATCCACAAACAAACGGGTTTACATCACCTTCGATTGCGACGCTCTCGATCCAGCCCTCATTCCCGGTACGGGGACGCCCGAACCCGGCGGATTGACCTGGCAGCAACTCGACCATTTGGCCGCGCGACTGTTCAAAGAGCGGGAGGTCGTCGGGTTTGACGTGAGTGAGCTCATGCCCTTGGATGAGACGCCCGTTTCCGAATTTACCATCGCCAAACTCGTCTACCGATGGATTGGCTACCGGTTCCCCGAAACATAGGTCGCTCTATTCCTGGTCCGCTTCGGCGATGTACGCGGCCGGATCCATGCGCATCAGGTGGTGGAGGATCATCTCGGCCAATAGTCCAAGGCTGATGGTAACGGCGCCCGTGGCGCCAAACACCAACCCGACAGCCAACAACGCGGCCGATATGGCCTGGGTGTCCATCAGGAAAAACACAATGATGCAGAGTCCCAGACATAACCAGCCGAACAGAATCTGCAGGCCCCCCAGTTTGCCGAAAAAATGTCCCGGTTGATGGCGGTAGTTTGATAGAAACCACATGGTCAATACATCGAGGGCGCCTCGTGAGAATCGCTCGAATCCGAATTTCGACACGCCATACTGACGCCGATGGTGTTCGACGGGGATTTCGGTGATGCGGAAATTCAGGCTGTGCGCCACAACCGGGATGAGCCGATGCATCTCGCCATAAATATGCAGATTTTTCACCACTTCCCTGCGCATGAGTTTGTAACCGCAGTTGACGTCATGGATGGGCACGTCGAACAGCCATGAGACTGCTTTATTGTAGTATTTGGATGGAATGACCTTGTGCCATGGATCGTTGCGGACCGACTTCCATCCGCAGACCATGTCGTAGCCTTCTTCCAGTTTCTCGAGGAACCGGGGAATTTCCTTCGGGTCATCCTGTAGGTCCGAGTCCATGGTGAACACCAGATCCCCATCTACATGAGCGAAACCGGCCGTGAGTGCGAGGGATTTTCCAAAATTCCCCCTCAAACGCAACACCTGTACCGCCTCATGGCGTTCTTCCAGTTCCAGCAAGATTTCGTAGGACCCATCGGTGCTGCCGTCATCAACGAACAGAATGGTGTGGTCGTAGTCCGCCGCATAGCGCATGATCCCCTCGGCAAGGCGTTCCAAGGTGTCCCGTTCGTTATACACAGGAATGATAAAAGTTAACCGCATTCGTTCCCCCGTAGTTTATGGGTGGTCATCTCGGACCCTCTCCTTGATGAATGCCTGGAAAGCCCGCTTCGGTTGCATGGGGATCTTAGCAAGACTGGGCCGGAATTGCGAAACTGTTCTGGTTCCTGACCGTAATGTCGGGGTCTGTGTGAGGGAGAGCCATTTCACACAGCTTGATCCCGCGGGCCCGGATCCCTACAGTGGTAGCGACAACACGTGAGGAACTGCCTATGGACTGCCCTGTTGACAAGGATCCGATGGTCGGACTCGAGTATGACGACATCGAGATCGATTTCTGCATGACCTGCCGCGGGCTATGGCTCGATGCGGGCGAGCTTGAGTTGCTGTTTGGCGATGCCGAGACCTGTCGCGCCTTTCTTAGCGCCGGGGGACCGGCCACTGCTATCCAGGAGAAAACCCGCCGTTGCCCCCGGTGCGATGCGAAGATGGACAAATGGACGACCAGCGGCGATGATCCCGTCGTATACGACCATTGCCCGGAAGGCGACGGACTCTGGCTGGATGCAGGGGAACTGCGGGCCATCCTTCGATCGGGCGGATCGGACGACGCGGCGGCCCGAGTCGCCCGGTTTCTACGTGGGATGTTTCCGGAGGACGCATCATGACGGCAGTCTATATCATTATTGCGGTGCTGGTCGTGCTGATCATCGTGGTCATAGGCGTTTTCAACAGCCTGGTCCGATTGCGCAATCAGGCCAAGAATGCCTGGTCTCAGATCGATGTCCAGCTGAAACGCCGCCACGACCTTATCCCCAATCTGGTCGAGACGGTCAAGGGGTATGCCAAACACGAACGGGAGCTACTTGAAGCCATCACCAAGGCGCGCAGTGCGGCCGTCCAGGCATCGGGCATGCGCGAACAGGCACAGGCCGAGAACATGCTGACACGATTTCTTGGCCAGCTCCAGGTCACGGTCGAAAACTATCCGGACCTCAAGGCCAGCACGAATTTCCTCGCATTGCAGGAGGAGCTGGCATCGACGGAGAATAAGATCGCATTTGCCCGGCAGTTTTACAACGATTCGGTGATGAAATTGAACACCAAAATCGAGATGTTTCCGAGCAATATCGTGGCGGGCTTGTTCGGCTTCGAGAAGCAGGAGTTCTTCGAGATCGAAGACCCGGCGGCTCGTGCGGCTCAACAGGTGGATTTCAACCCCTAACCAAGGAGGGACCCGTTCCGCATCATGTGGGAACAGATCCAATCGAATAAACGGAAATCGGTGCTCTTGGTCATGGTTATGGCGGGCGTGCTCATCTTACTGGGGTACGTTATCGGCGAAGCGCTAGCTCCCGGCGCCGGGTGGGGCGGTCTTACCGTGGCCGGCGTGTTGTGGATCATCATGACCCTCATCAGTTATTTTGCCGGGGGCCGCATGCTCATGGCTTTCAGCGGCGCCAAACCCATTACCCGCGATGATCA
>PWNM01000263.1 GCA_003557825.1 Candidatus Hydrogenedentota bacterium
TGCTGGTCATCACGGCCGCAGCCTATGCACAAGATCCCCCTCCCGAGGAAGCGCCCCCACCGCCTCCTCCGCGCGAACCGGATCCGGGTGAACCGGAACAGGTATCTGTTTCGGCCAAGGTGGTCGAATTCCAAGCGACGCGCGGGGTAGATACCGGTCTAAGCGCTTATTTCCGACGTCGGAGTAAGACCGACTGGTGGGGCGTGGTTCGAGAGCCGTCGCGCGGGATTATGAACGCCGACATCACCTTCCCGACCGGCCCAGCAGCGGCATTGACCGTGTTTCTGGATCGCATCCGGATGTCGGAAGGTGACCTCGAAATCGTATTGCAGGCGCTGGTCAACGACAACCGTGCGTCCATTCTTTCCCGTCCGCGGGTTATGTGCATGGTGGGTTCCCAAATACCCACCCGCATTCAGACCGCCCAACGGGTTCCGTACGAAAACACCACCGTGGTCGGGGTGACCACCGTCCATTCAACGGCCTTTCGGGACACAGGCGTCACGCTTGAAATACAGGCGCTCGAGGTGGTGGATTTCGACGGAGACTGGAACACGATGGACGACACGTTCATCAAGTTGCACGTAAACGTCGATGTTTCGGAAGAAGGCGAACGCATCACCATTGCCTTGGACGAGAATCTGGTTGCCGGTGAGTTTGACCTTTCGAACAGCGCTATCACGGCTCCGGAGTTCATCAAACGAAGCGTCAATACGCAGGTGTGGGTCAGGCATGGACAGGTGCTGATGCTCGGAGGGTTGTATCGCAACACTTCGTCACGCAGTTTGGATACGCTACCGTGGCTCACACAGGCAGAAGACGTGGCCGTAGGTTTGGCCGAACGGGCCACGGGAACCCGGATGTTAGGGTCGCCCCTGTCAGCTACGTTGGGCAGCCGCTCGGTTGAAGAGAGCCGACGGGAGCTCGTGTTCTTTATTAAGGCGGAAGCATGGCGGCCGGCATACACCATGGCCGATACCCATGGTTTCATGGATTTCGACGACGTTGAAGAACCACAACGCCGACGGCCCACCGATCTCATCACAGACGTGCTGGGTGGTATCTCGGAGATTCCCCGGGATATTGGCGAAGGTATCCGTGGCAGGGGCACGGAGCCCGGCATCCAGTCGGAGTTGGGAGGAGGCCGATAAATGCGTAATACGACGTTGAAAATCCTAACCACCGTGCTCTTTGTTGCGACGCTGATGGTGTTTCCGCTGGGACTCGCGGCGCAAGAAGAGGCACCGCCTCCCGAGGAGGCCCCGCCCCAGGAGGCTCCACCACCGGAACCACCGGCGCCGCCACCTCCGCCGGATATCCGTCAAGTGCAGATTCAGGTATGGATCAGCGAGACCGGCGAACAGGGACTCCGTGATCTGGGCGCAAACCTGAGGTATTCCCGATTTGTTCAAGGCGAAGAGCAATCGGGATCGCTCCAGCAGATCTCGACCAATGTGTTTGATCCCCGTAAAGACGATTTTACCGTTACGCTGCCGGCTCCGGATCAAAACCTGTTTGATCCGCCCATGCGGCCGGATCAACAGCCCCCTCTTCAGCGTGGCGTTCAGACCCAAAGCGGCGTCGGGCTCAACTACTCATATATCATCAGCGACACCGGAACAATCGACGCTGAATTTCGGGCCATCGAGCGGAAAGCCGATCTGGATCTGATCTCGAAGCCCGAGTTGCTGACCATTAACGGAACGCCTGCCGAGATTCATGCAGGCGGCGATGTTCCCTATCAGGCCATCACGTATGAAAACGGCATTCCTCGACTCAATGTGACGTGGCAGCCCATCGGCGTCAAAATGCGGATGACTCCGTCGATCATGCCGAACGAAATGGTCCAGCTGAACATCGAATCCCTGGACGTAAACGACGTATCGCGCATTGACCGAATTCGAGGAATTGATTTCCCGGTCTTCTCGACGCGTTCGCAAACGGGGCAAGTACTGGTTCCCAACGGGCAGACCCTGGTCATCGGCGGTCTGTCGAGTCGGGTGATACGCAAAACCGAGCGTCGCGTACCCGGACTTGGGAGGCTTCCGCTTCTTGGGATTCCCTTCCGAGGGCGTTCCTCGGAGGCCGAAAGCAGTCACTTGCTCATTTTCGTATCGCCGACCGTGGTGGACCTGATGCGCCTTGACCAAGCAGCGGTCGATGCCCTCGAGTTCTGGCGCCAAGAGCAGTGGCAGCACAGGGAACGGATTGACGAGGAATACCGCCTGCTCCAAGAGGATTTCTAATATTCAGCGCGGATTACAGCAGCGTCGATTGGTACATATCCGGTTGACTTCACCGGTAACGGTCGCGCACAATCCGAAATAATGAAGCTTCTTGGGAAATATCATGCAATCCTAGCCGGGGTATTGTTGGGGATGGCCTTTCCGACTTGGTCCGTGTATCCGTTGGCATGGGTCGCTCTCATACTCGTATTTGTCCCTGCATTTCGAGCGTCCGTACAGAGCTGCGGCGCTCGTTTTTTTGTGGCCGGCCTGGTGTTTCATCTGTTCGTGCTGCAATGGCTCTTGGCGAACATCTTCTGGGCCGGCGGATGGGCCGTATGGGGCTATGCAGTGCTGAGCGTATACATGGCCTTGTACTGGGGGCTGTTCGGCATGCTTTGGGCAGGGATGCGCGATCGGTTGCCCGTGGTTCCACTCGCGATTGCCTCCGCTGTCCTCTGGATCGCCATGGAGACGCTCCAGAGCATTCTGCTGACGGGCTTCGGATGGAGCGCCCTGGGCTACACCCAAGGGCGGTATGAGTCGGTCCTGCAATTGGCCTCACTGGGCGGCGTTTCCCTTCTGTCGGGGATACTCGTCGCATTCAACGTGCTCGTAGCACAGACCATTGCGCAGCCTACTCGCAAGATACCCCATGCCTTGGCTGCCTTTGCATTGCTGGTCGTAAGCCATATAGGCGGGAGCCTGCTCCTGGATGAAGCCGACTACGGCCCGGAGCCCTATACCGTGGGTATGTTCCAATCGGATTTTCCCCAGCAGATGAAGTGGGACCACGACTACACGGTGGACATGGTCCATCGGGCAGCCGAGAAGACCCGCCAGGTGGCCGCGTATGAAGAGGTGGATCTCTTTGTCTGGCCGGAGGCGCTCATCATGGCGCCCATCGAGACCTACGGCATTCATGAAACCCTTTCGCAACTCACCCGGTCCGTCGAGACTCCGTTATATACCGGTTCCAGTCGATTTAGCGCGGAACGGGGCGGGTGGACCAATTCCAGCTATCTCTTCGACCAGCGAGGGGAAATTGCGGGCATCTACGATAAGATACATCTCGTTCCCTTTGGGGAGTATGCGCCTTTGGGGTCGATCTTCCCCTTCATCACACAGGTGGTTCCGACCATTGGCGACTTGGTACCCGGCGACGCGCTCACGATTTTCGAGGCGGGCGGACGACGATTCGGGCCTCTGATTTGTTTCGAGGTGCTCCATGCGCCCATGTCGGAGTGGCTCATTCGTGAAAACGCCGAGATGCTGGTGGTCATCACCAACTTGGGCTGGTTCGGCAACACCAACGCCATCGATCAGGAACTCGAGATCAGCCGACTCCGAGCGGTTGAAACACGAACGCCTCTGGTCCATTGCGCCAATACGGGTCATACGGGCGTGTTTGACCCCTATGGACGGTTTACCGCCGTTGGCGAGCCGTTTCGTCGCTTTGCCGCAACGGCCCCAGTGGCGCAGGCCGAGCCCCGCCTCATTCCGTGGGGACCCCGCTGGTTCCGATGGATTGCCGTGGCCGGAGCGGTGATCATACTCGTACTCATCGTATTGAGTCCGGGCAATCGACTTCGATTCGAACCTTCGGCCCAGCCATAGGCGCCTGACAGGGGAACTATAGGGGCCTCCGAGGGCGCAGGGAGCATCTCTCCCACCGTTGAGCTTGCCATGGATGCCCCGGTTATGGTTCACTTCCGGCTCCTGTATTCGAGGGGAATCGTAGTATAAACAAGGGGACAAACGGGGCATGGCCGACTCAGAGCAACGGGTTTCGCGATCCACGGCAATATTTGCGGGGGGCACGCTATTCAGTCGCGTGTTGGGGCTTATCCGCGACATGCTGTGGTCTCGGCTTGTGCCAACCCCCGCGCTGGATGCGTTCATCATCGCCTTCAGACTGCCCAACATGCTGCGGGACATCGTCGGCGAAGGAGCCATGAATGCCGCCTTTGTGCCCGTGTTTTCTCATTGCCGCGAACGCGAAGGCGAGGCCTCCTTTCGCTCCCTGATTGCCTCGGCCATGGGCGCCATGCTGCTGCTGCTTCTCGCGCTGACCTTTCTGGGCGTTATTTTGGTGCCGGCATTGCTGCAGCTTGTTTATACTTTCGGCGCCATTGCAGGTGAAGACCCGCCGTCCCATGAAACCATTGGACTCGTGGTTTCGCTGGCCCGGTTGACCTTCCCCTACCTGTTTTTTATCGGAATGGCCGTGTTTGCCATGGGTCCGCTTTTTACCATGGGCCATTACATTACGCCCTCGTGGTCGCCGGCGCTGCTCAATGTGAGTATCATCGGTTGCATCCTGGTGTTCCATTATGCCTTACCGGATGTGTTTCCCAACATGGGATATGCCCTGGTTCTAGGAGTGTGGCTGGGCGGAATCGCACAACTCGCCGCCCTCTACATCGCCTTGGGACACAAAAGCGGCGTCTGGAAACCGGACTTTCGCATCACCCACCCCGGCGTGCGGGAAGTCATGATTCTTATGGTCCCGGTTATCATCGGTCAGGCCCCTGGCGAGGCCAACAAGCTCGTCGATTCGTTTTTCGCCTACTCCCTCGAAACGGGAACGGTGATTCAATTGTTCAACGCAAACCGACTCGTCCAACTCCCCCTTTCGATGTTCGGATTCGCCACGGCCGCGGCCGTACTTCCTGCCGTCTCGGCCGCTGCAGGGCGGGGCGACGCGGATGGGATTCGCGTAACCCTCATGCAAGGCATCCGCCAGACCTATTTTCTGATTTTCCCGGCTGCATTGGGGTTGATTGTCTTGGGAAAGCCGATTGTGCGCCTGCTGTTCGAAGGAGGGGCCTTCATTCCCGAATACACGGAACGGACCGCAATCGCCCTGGCCATCTATGCGGTGGGCCTGCTTTCCTTTGCCCTGGTCAAAGTGGCTGTCACCGGGTTCTACGGGATCAAAGATACCAAGACCCCGGTGGTCGTGGCAGGGCTAAGCATGCTGCTCAATATTGCCCTGAATTTCCTGCTCGTACGGCCGCTGGGCTATCAGGGCTTGGCCCTTGCGACGACCATTTCATACACGGTCAACTTCATCGCCTTGTACGCCTTGCTTTCGGATAAGTTCGGTACGCTCTGGGACCAGGATTTGGGGACGGCGCTGGTTCGCATCATGCTCGCCTCAGCCATGGTGGTCGCCGTCGCATACGGGATCTACGTACGGCTGCTGGCGGCTTGGGGCGTCGACACCATAGCCGGACGACTGGGGTGCGTGGCCATTCCGATTCTTGTAGCCGGTCCCCTCTACCTGGCGTTGGGGATGCTCCTGCGCATGAAGGAAGCCGAATTTCTCAGGACCATACTGATCCGCCGCTTCCGAGGCACGCGTTGACCCCACGGCAGTGGGCAGGTATCCTAGACGCACAAACTGACGATCAAGAACATCGGAGGAGAAGTATCGATGAGTCTACTGGGGATTGACGTGGGAACGACGGGATGCAAGTCCGCAGCCTATAGCGTCGAAGGGACATGCCTGGCGACGGCCTACCGGGAATATGAAACCCTGCATCCCGAGCCCAACCATGCCGAGCTCAACAGCGCTTATGTTTGGGACTGCATCAAGTCCGTCATCGCTGAAGTGGCCCAAGCCACGACGGCCGACCCCATCACGGCCTTGAGCGTCAGCACCATGGGCGAGGCCATGACGCCCGTCTCGGAGGACCGACGCATTCTGGGTCCGTGTATCCTGTCGTCGGATATCCGGGGAGGCGAATACGCCGATCGCATGCGTCAGGAGCTGGGTCAAGAGGCCGTTTTCAACATCAATCCCAACATCCTCGCCCCCAGCTATTCGATGCCCAAGCTCCTGTGGATACGCGACCATGAATCCCATCAGTACGAATCGGCATGGAAATACCTGCTCTGGGGGGATTTGGTCGCCTTTATGCTCGGATGCGAACCGGTGACGAGCTTTTCCCATGCCAACCGCACGTTGCTTTTCGACATCCATCGCGAGGACTGGTCGGATACGCTGTTGGAATGGGCTGGCATTCCCAGGGAAAAGCTGCCCCGATGCGTGATCAGCGGGACCATCGCAGGGGAAGTAGCTCCAGAGATGGCCGCCGAATTGGGGCTGCCGTCGGGCGTCCAGGTGGTAGTCGGAGGCCACGATCAATGCGTGAACTCTCTGGGTGCCGGCGTCGTCGAACCGGGCAAAGCAGTCTGCGGGATCGGCACGTTTGAATGCATCACCCCTTCCTATGACCGCATACCGACGGCGGAAGAAATGCTCCCCATTGGGTTGAACGTGGAACACCAAGTCCTGGAGGGCATCTACGTCTCGTTCATCTACAACCAGAGCGGGACCTTGGTGCGGTGGTTTCGCGATACCTTCGCCAAAGCCGATCGGGGGCTTCTCGAGCCGGGGCAGGATATCTATGATGTGCTCGCGTCGGAAATGCCGTCGGAGCCGAGCGGGCTGTTGGTATTACCCCACTTTGAAATGACCGGCGCGCCCGATTTCATCACCGATTCGGCGGGGGTAATCGCGGGATTGCGGGTGAGTACTCCCCGCGGGGCCATTCTGAAGGCCATCATGGAAGGCGCCACGTTTTATTTTGTTCCGAGCCTCGATGCGTTGACGGCCTTGGGATGCGACACATCCGAGTTTATCGCCACGGGCGGCGGGGCCAAGTCCGATGCCTGGCTTCAGATTAAGGCGGACATTTGCGGCGTACCTTTCGTGCGGCCTGCCATCACCGAATGCGGAGCGCTGGGCGCGGCCATGCTCGCAGGCATCGCGACAAAGGTCTTCGCGTCCCCCCAGGAGGCCGTCGATGTGTTTGTTCAGCGGGATCGGGTGTTCGAACCCGATGGCGCTCGCCATCAGCAATACAGGGAACTGTTCGCCAAATACCAGCAACTGTATCCGGCATTGAGGGAGCTTTTGGCAACCCTTTGAGTACAGGCGAACCGACCCCATCATGACGCACGCCATCCCATCGCCGCCCATCGGCTTTATCATCAGCGCCCCCCGCTCGGGCAGCACCATGCTCGAACGGATACTCGAGTCCCATTCCCAAATCCTGGGCGGACCCGAGCCCCATCTGATGACGCCGCTGGCTCACCTGGGCGTTTGGGCAAATGTAGACAAAGCCCCTTACGACCACATTCTGGCAGCCGAGGCGCAGAAGGGATTCGTCGAGCGATTGCCTCGTGGCGAGCAGGACTACTGGGATGCCTGCCGCGCCTATGCCGACGTGCTCTACGGCCGTTACCTAAGCACAAGCGCCAAAACCGTCTGTATCGACAAGACGCCGGCCTATGCCCTTGTTTTACCCTTTCTTGAAAAGGTGTATCCCGATGCCCGTTATGTGGTCCTGACCCGCCATCCAGCGGCCATCTGGAGTTCCTACGCCAATTCCTTTTTCGACGGCGATTTCCAGACGGCATTGGACTACAATCCCATCATCAACCGCTACGTACCGGCCATGGCCCGGTTTCTCGGCACCACGACCACCGCCCATGTCCATGTTCGCTACGAGGATCTGGTGGCCGACCCGGAGCAGGAAATAGCCCGCGTCTACGACCTGTTGGAGGTCCCCTATGAGGCGGAGACCATCGCCTATGGGAGCAGGAAAGCGGACACCGGCTCGGCGAAAAACCTGGGGGACCCCATTGGCGTAGGGCAACACGATCGTCCGACCACGGACTCGGTCAACAAGTGGGCAGGAGAACTTGCAGCCGACGGCGACAAACGCACCTTGGTGGAAAATATGATGTCCCGCATCGAGCCCGATGATCTGGCCACCTTCGGCTATCCCATTGAGACGTTCTGGGAGCCCCTTGAACAGGCCGGAGCGACACCCCCTCCCCCACCTCGGTTGTCGCGCTATCGGATACAACGAAAACTCATCATGACGTTACGGAAGCGGGCCCAGCGTGGCGGGTTGTTTCGCCGAACACTTCAGATGGTCCGCCTTGCCGCGGATGTGCTTTTACGGGAGTAATACCTATGGGATCCCACGATGCTTCGGTCATCACCATTGACTGCCACTACA
>PWNM01000516.1 GCA_003557825.1 Candidatus Hydrogenedentota bacterium
AAGGGCGCGGTCGATCTCGACTTTGCGTTTCTCGACAAAGGCGTGTATGTCCAAATGGGGCATGCAATTATCCCGACAGGGTTACGCCCGCACACGCGGCAGTGCCAGGCTATTGTGTGGCTTTATTATAAAGCTATTTTTGCAGAAAGATTATTACTGCTGCCGCATAAACGGCAACCTAAACAACACATACCGGCGTTATCATTCCAACAGGCGTGAGCCGGACCGTGGAAAGCTTACCAATTCGTTCTCCGGGGTCGCAACACGAACGGGTCATCCGTATTGCTGTTGGCCCATACATTTTAACGTCTCGACGACCATGCGTAAAATACTTTTCCGTTTGGACCGTTCCACGGACCGGATCAAGCACCATAATAGGATGAACATAAGCCGCGTATACCCAAGGGACGCGAGGTTCGCGCCAGTCATCACTAAATATGCGCCAGTAAAAACAATGAAAGCTATCATCCGCCATGCATGTCGGTTGACGCGGTCCACGTCTTTCCCCAAACGGTAGACCGTGTAGTTTGCGGAAATGGAGAGCACCTGGGCGGCGACCAGCATTGCGCCAAGCGTGGTTAGTGGAACGAACAACACATACGAGCAGGTCTTCAACACGTGAAGGAGTGGAAAAACAAGGATGCGGCGTGCCGGTTCAAGTCGGTTGAACACCCAAAACACGCCATATACCAGCAACAACACCCATGTCCAAACCCCCAGATGGACGGTCAGATGAACAATAATCGCGAAGGGATCGCCCCATGCTGGAGGATGGGCAAAGCAGATGCCGATTAGCGCAAACCCCAACGCAAATAGCCAGGGTTTGATGCGGGGATGGCTTGGAAACATGCGCGAAGCGTTTGAAACAACCGGATCCGTCTCGTTTGCAATGGCGCGGTGGTCGTTGTCGTAATAGCCGATTTCGTAAATGCAATAGAGTGAGACGAAAAGGCATCCGAGGGCCAGGGCATAATCCCAAGCAAAAGCATAGGCCAGAAGCAGGAGCGCGAAATCCTCAAACAGGATCTGATACGTGAAGTACCGGCTGTTGGGATATTTCCCTTGTACCGTATAGCGCATGGGCACATAAAGACCCTGAAATGCCGGCGATGCGTCGCTTTTCCATTGGATCAAATGGGAATGGGGGATCGCATCGATTAGTTCCTGGTCGTCCTCGGAATCCGTGATGAACAGGGCCCCACCCCATTCCTCCTGTGGTACATAGGTCTCGAGGGTCCGACGTTTACCAGCGGTGCGCAAGTTCAGACGAGGGGTTTCAGTGCGCGAGGCGATCAGCGTCGCGCTGCCCAATCCCATGCCCTCGAGCAGGGGCGCAATGATAGGGTGGAATCCATAGCTTACCACCACAACCGGGCGATCAGTGGGTATATTATCGAGCAAGACCTTGTTTGCCAAGCCAACGGCTTCCGCATGGGCATGTTTGCGCCAGCGAACCCGCCCCCAAGGCATGAGTCGTGAACACACCAGTACGCGTGCGAAATCGCGTTGGTCATCGTAGCGGCAACGGCCCAGCCAGGTCAGAATTTGTACAACCCAATCGCTGCAGACGACCAGTACAAAGGCCAACAAGCGGGGGCGCAAGGAATCCAGGAATCGTTCGGTGGAATTGCCAAGGAACAGGGTGTGGTCGAAATCAAGGATGATAGGGCTGTATCGGCCCGGTCGCAATGCATGAATAACGGTCTGTTGATCGGTGAAGTCAGCCATGAGTCCCACTTGATTCCGTATTCATGCGCTTCCGCCAGGCGCCTTTTCCCAGGTGATGCGCTGCGTCCCGGGCCGTATTACCCTGTGTGAGCGAGGCCCAGATTCTGAGCTACCCGTCGGAAAAAGCCCTGGATACCGCCCCGTCCGTCTACTTGCTGGTTCAATAGGCGTGCAGCGATGTCCTCGATGTTTCGTGTGGCAGAGGCATTGGGAAACTGGAGCGTGAACGGTCGGGACTGCATGACAGCCCGTGAGACATGAGGGTCGCGGGACACATAACCTAGGTAATGGACCTCTCGACCTAAGTATTCCCTAATTGCCCGACTCAGTTTAGCGTTCACCGCTCGCGCTTGTTCTTCGCTGAGTACGCTGTTGATAAGCAGATAGAACTTCGCTCGGGAACCCATTTGGTGGATCGTCTTGATCGTCGCATATACATTGACGATGGACGAAGGCTCCGGGGTGGTCACGAACAGGACTTCGTCCGCCGAAGCGCAGAAGGCCACGGCATTCTGTCCAATGCCGGCCATGGTATCGATGATGATAACGTCGGCCCGGCACTGCAAATCGCTGAGGCCATCTTGCACCCGCTGTCGCCCTACCGGCCCGATATCGGCCACATGAGCCATCCCCGAGCTGCCGGGTATAACGCGAAGCCCACCGGGACCATCGATCAGGATATCATCCATGGATTTACGGCCTTCGATCACATGCTGCAAATCATATAGAGAGTTTAACCCCAACAGCACTTCGACATTGGCCAGGCCTAGATCGGCGTCCAGCAGAATGGTACGCGCCCCCTGGGCCACCAACGCAATACCCAGATTAACGCTGACGCATGTCTTGCCCACGCCGCCTTTGCCGCTGGTCACGGCCAAGATTCGTGCACGCGGTCCTTCTTCCACCGCGCGGCGTAGATTATCTGCTTGATCGACCACGACTTAGTTTCCCCTCCAATACAAGATCGGCAATCGCACGGGAATCGGCGACCCGTAGGTCGTCGGGCACGTTTTGACCCATGCAAAGATAACTGACCGGTAGCCCGGATTCAACCAACGTAGTAAACATTGCCCCAAATCGCCGAGTCTCGTCCACTTTTGTAAACACAATCGAGGTTGGCATGAGGCACTGGTAGTTTTCAAGCACATAGGCCATATCATCCGGTGAGGCTCCTGCTGGTAGCAAAAGCAACGTCTCTGTAGGGCGAGCCGCGCCCAGAATGACGCGTAGTTCCTGTAAATGCCGGACGTTGAACTGGCTTCCTCCGACGGTATCGATCAAGACGAGCTCATATCGTTGAAATGCCCGTATGGCTTCGGCGGTTTCATTGGGATCGTTGGCTACCTTCATGGGGAGGCCTATGATGTCGGCGTAGACTTTGAGCTGTTCGGCCGCCCCGATGCGGTAGGTGTCGGTGGTCACCAACGCCACCTTTGCCCGGTGACGCAACGCGAAGATCGATGCCAGTTTGGCGAGGGTGGTTGTTTTACCCACACCCGTCGTTCCCACCAACGCCACAATCTGTCGCTGCCCCGGAGCAACATGTATGCCGCCGGTTTCCTCGAAACGATTGCAGAGTTCCTCCCGGACCTGATTCGTCCATCTCTCTCCATCATAACCGCCATGCGGTCCGCCGTTTCGTTGCGCCTTTCCAATGATCGTCGCGGCCAATTTTTTATCCATGCCGCGGTCCAGAAAACTGCGGTAATAGGGCTGCAATTCAGTCGGTACTCCTGATACGGGGGACTCGGTCACCAGGATATTGAGCGTCTCGTGGATATCCCGAACCTCGTTTCGCAGTAAGTCGATGGAAGGTCGGCTTTCCGCGTCATCCGATCCGGCTATCTCGGCCGGTTTCCGGAAAGGAATCACGGCCGAATCCTCATTGGCGGCTTTGGCAGGCCGAGTTTCCCCACCTCTTGAAGTTCGATGCGTTGTTGATGCGTTTGGCTGGGATGCGTTCCTTTGGCTAACTGGTTCGGGTGCGTCATAGGTTTGTTTGGCGGCATGGATGCGACTGAGCATTTCTTGAAAATGGCTGACCGTGCTCTCAAATCGATCATCCGACCCCACCTCCTCATTGTGTGTAGCCTCACCCGAAGACGTATTCAAATGCTGTCCTTCTTCGGGGGGAGCTGCATCTGATGAGGTGCTATTAAGCGTTGGCGAGTGTTCCTTTTTCGCAGCGCTGCTCCGGCTCATGGCAGAATAGCGTTTTTCCGCCACCGATTTTGGTCGTGGTTCCGGAGTAGCTACGGTTAGCTCCACTTTGGGCCGACCCATAAAGCCAAGCAAACCGCCCTCCTTGATCCGGGCGGTCCGAAGCACCACGGCGTCCTCACTGTACTCGCGTCGCAGCGTCTCGTACGCCTCGTCCAGGTTCTCGGCTCGAATGGTGTGAAATCGTTGGCTCATGCTATGCGCTCACCTGCCCTTCGCTTTCAACCCGGATAGACGGGTCAACCTCGTTATACGACAGCACAATCACCTTGGCCATGTGCCGCTCCACGATGCGCTTGAAGTAGCGTCGTGCCAATGCGGATGTGAGTACGATGGGATCGTGACCGGCCATTACGAGCGGCTGTACGGCAGTCGCCGTAGCTTCCGCAATGGCATCTGCGCGGGCCGGTTCCAGTGGCACGAAATCGCTGGTATCGGCCTGTCGCACCGCATCAAGGATCTCCCGTTCGAGTTCGGGCGCCAAGGTGATGACGTGGAGGGTCCGCTCTTCATCCACGTATTCTGCGCAGATCTGCCGCGCCAGGGCATGCCGCACATATTCCGTTAGCAGTTCCGTATCCCGGGTTCGAGGACCGTAATCGGCCAGTACCTCGAGTATGACCTCGAGGTTTCGGATGGAAACCCGTTCGCGCAGGAGATTTTGGAGTATTTTTTGGATCTCCCCTAGCGTCAGGATGTTGGGAATGAGCTCTTCCACCACGCTCGGCGCCACTTCCTTGACCGTATCGACAAGGCTCTGGACATCTTGCCGTGTGAGGATCTCGGCGGCATAGTTCATGATGATCTCGGTCAAGTGCCTAGCCAGCACGGCCGAGGGCTCGACAATGGTATATCCCAAACGCTCGGCTCGGTCGCGATTGGCCTCCGAGACCCAGATCGCCTGCAACCCGAACGCCGGTTCCTGTGTGGGAATGCCTTCGATGGATTCATCCACGAGTCCCGGGTTCATGGCAAGATAATGATCCGGCATAAGCTCATAGCGGGCGATTTCGGACTCCCGCATTTTGATGCAGTATTCGTTCGGCCGCAGTCGGATATTATCGACAATGCGCACCACCGGCATGATGAACCCCATGCGCGATGCCATCTGTTGGCGAATGACCTGAATACGGGAGAGCAGATCGCCGCCTTGATTGGGATCGGCCAAGGCGATGATCCCGTAGCCCAGCTCGATCTTGAGCGGATCGACAGCCAGCAAATCTTCCGTTCGTTGCGGTTGCGCCCGCTCCTCGGCTTCCGCCGCTTCAGATTCCCGTGTTGCCTCTTCCTCAGCCTGGACCATGATGACACGGTGACTTTGGTACGCCAGAAAGGCCAATGCGATCCCAACAATCATAAACGGCATGGTTGGCATGCCCGGCACAATCCCCAGGATAGCAAGCAGTATGGAACCCACCACCAAAGCTCGGGGATACCGGGTCATCTGCATACCCAGGTCGGCTCCAAGGTTTTCTTCAGTAGCTGTGCGGGTCACAATAATACCCGCCGCTGTCGATATGACCAGTGCCGGAATCTGCGAGACCAATCCATCGCCTACTGTCAGGCGGGTATAGATCTGAGCTGCCTCGGCCAACGGACGTTGCTGCACCAGCATGCCGATGATAAGACCGCCAACAATGTTGACCAGTGTAATGATGATCCCTGCAATCGCATCGCCGCGGACAAATTTCGTCGCACCATCCATTGCCCCATAGAAGTCTGCTTCGTCCTCGATCCGACGGCGACGCTCCCGAGCCTGGGCTTCGGTGATAAGCCCCGCATTTAGGTCGGCGTCTACGCCCATTTGCTTGCCGGGCATGGCATCCAGCGTGAAGCGGGCTGCCACTTCGGATACCCGGGTCGCCCCTTTTGTGATAACCACAAACTGGATGATGACCAGAATGGCGAAAATGACCAGTCCCACAATATAGCTGCCAGCCGTCACAAAGGTGCCGAAGGCATCGATTACTTCACCTGCATCGGCATAGTTGAGAATCAAGCGGGTCGAGGCCACGTTCAAGCTCAGTCGAAAGAGTGTCAGCATGAGCAGTAGGGAAGGGAACACTGCAAAATCGACGGGATGATGGAGATAGATTGTTACTAATATCACAAGTACAGACAGTGAGATATTGAGCGTGATCAGCAGATCGAGGGTCCACTGGGGAATCGGAATAATCAGAACCACCAGAATGGCTACCACACAGAGGGCCAGTGCGATGTCCTGATTCCGCGTCAGCGCGCTGAAAGGTCGCCTGAGGCTATCGCCAATTACCGCCACTCGTTAATTGTCTCCGCTGGTTGGTTATCCCGCTGCAGGGGTTAGCCCCGACATAAAGGCCGCGCGTTCCCGTTGTTTGTCTTTTCGTTTGTCGATTTCAAACACAAACCGAAGCACTTCGGCTACGGCGCGATAAAGCGACTCAGGGACCGGATCGTTCACCTCTACGGTACGATAGATAGTCCGCGCCAACTCGGGTTCTTCGACGATGGGAACGTCGTGTTCAACCGCAATCTCGCGGATGCGGCTCGCCAAGAGGCGGGCGCCCTTAGCAACGACCATCGGAGCATCCATGTCGGTCATGTCGTACCGTAAGGCGATGGCATAGGTCGTTGGGTTTGTGATGATCACATCGGCTGTAGGTACCTCGGCCATCATACGTTGCATGGCCATCTGTCGTTGGATTTGTCGCACCCGTTGCTTGACCTTCGGATCCCCTTCGAGTTGCTTGGTCTCCTCTCGCGCCTCTTGGGTGGTCATTTTCAGATCCTCTCCATGCTGCCATCGCTGAAACCCAAAATCGAGCAGCCCAATCAACAGCATCACGATAACGACCCGCAGCCAGATAAGGCCTACCAGGCTACTCACCCCATAGATCATTCCCAATGGCGTCAGCTGGGAGAGGACAAAAAGTTCATCGAGCCGATTCCGCATGGTCAGGTAGACGATATAGGAGATTATGGATAGTTTGGCGAGTGACTTGGCCAGCTCGACCAATGTCCGAAGCTTAAAAAATTTTCCAAATCCGGTAAAAATATTGAGTTTCTCGAGCTTTGGTGTCATCGCCTGTGGCGCTACCATGAACCCGACCTGCATGATGTTGGCGATGATGCCTGCGGCTAACATGAACAGCATAAACGGCATGGCCACGCGCACAATATGAAACAGCGCTCCCATGGTGATGTGTTGCGTCGTTTCGCGCGTCACCGACAAGCTGGCCGCCATGGCAAAATAATAGCGAGTCGCCTCGGTAAGGGCCTGCATCATATACGGTCCCATCATCCACAAGGCGAGTAACGCCACCGCCAGCACCCATGCCGAGTTGAAGTCCTGGCTTTTGGCCACGTTGCCCTTATCGCGTGCCTTCTGCAGCTTGTAGGGCGATGCCGGGATAACTTTTTCGCCGCCGGTTTCTTCCGCCATAGTCCTTTACGCCATGCCTCGAATCAGATCAGCCACGTTTTGCCACATTCGGCCAAACATGCCGTCCAGCACAATCAAATACACCTCAATGGTCAGCGCTGTCAGTATCAACGCCATACCGATGGTTACCGGAAATCCCACCACGAAAAGATGAATCTGGGGAACCACTCGTCCCATCAGACCCATAGTGATGTACGTTAACAACAATGCGCCGCCCAACGGAGCCGCGATAAACAACGCATCCACAAACATTCCCCGCCCCCATACGCCGACCTCGCGTAGGAGTTCGGGGCGCAACACAAGTCCTCCGATGGGGATGTGTTCAAATGTTATAATCAGATGCTCGAGCATGATCAGATGGCCATCGAGGGCTAGCAAATAGAGCACCGCCAAGATAAAATAGAAGAACCCAAAGATGGGTACCTGCGTCTCCAGAGCCGGGTTAAACACATTGACCAGCGCAAACCCGCTTAGCATGTCCACGATTTGTCCGGCCACTTGAACGGCCGCAAAAGCCAGCGTCATGACGAAGCCCATCATCAATCCAATGGCCAGTTCCGATGCCCCGATGATCGCAAAAGACAGCATATCTCCGGGCAAGGTCTCAGGCAGCGCCGGCAATACCGGCGTTATCACCATCGCCGTCATTGCTGCCAAACCAGCCTTTCCCATCAATGGAAAATTCCCTGAACCAAGCACCGGCGCTGCCACGATGAGCCCCGAAATCCGTACCATGACCAGCACAAACACCTTGAAGACTTCGATTTCGAATATCATGGCATCACAGAATGAACTGGTTGAAACCGCCAAAGAGAATGGTCACAAAGTCGAGTGTTGTCGTCATCATAAACGGCAAGAACAAAACAAACGCGATAAA
>PWNM01000575.1 GCA_003557825.1 Candidatus Hydrogenedentota bacterium
ACGCGGGAAAATGAGGACATTCGGCTCGACTATTGCATACACGGGTTTGTAATGGTAACGGCCATTTTGATTTACTGAACCCGCAATCAATAGCAACCGGCGCGGAGGCCGATGGGGCCTGTGTACCGTGACAGCCCAGGTCGCGCCCGCATCATGCGCATCGGAAAGGAACGGACCATGTTGAATCGCAGGCAATTTCTCCAGGGAACGTTGGCGGCGGGAGCCGCGAGTTGGGCCATGACGGCGGGCGCGCAGGCGTCGGCCGCCACCAACGGCGAACGGCCGAATGTGTTGTTCATCATCTCGGACGACCAGGCGTGGGGCGAC
This sequence comes from Candidatus Hydrogenedentota bacterium, assembly GCA_003557825.1. GTDB lineage: Bacteria > Hydrogenedentota > Hydrogenedentia > Hydrogenedentales > SLHB01 > PWNM01. The sequence continues at coordinate 328 of PWNM01000575.1, forward strand.
TACAGCTTCATGGGGCATCCCTATATCGACACGCCCCGCATCGACCGGTTGGCGCGGGAGAGCCTCTGCTACACCCGGGGCTACGTGAGCGCGCCGCTGTGTTGTCCTGCTTTGGCGTCCATGGTGACAGGACTGCATCCCCACCAAAACGGCATTACCTGCAACGATCCCACGGCGGTAAGCGACAATCCATGGGAGTGGACCCCCGAGCGATTCGAGATGCGCGAAGAGATCATCAGCGCCATCGACCATTTGCCGTCGTTGCCTCGAATGCTGGGCGAGGCGGGGTACCAGAGCATGCAAACGGGCAAATGGTGGCTTGGCGATTATGCGCGGGGCGGTTTCACCCACGGCATGACCCACGGCGATCCGGAACGGGGCGGTCGCCATGGCGACGAGGGGCTGAAGATCGGACGGGAAGGCCTCGACCCCATCGCGGATTTTCTCGATGAGGCGGCTTCCGATCCTTTTTTCATCTGGTATGCCCCTTTCATGCCCCATGATCCCCATACGCCGCCCGAGCGGCTCCTGCAAAAATATCTGGGCTATATCGACAACGAACCCGTGGCGCGGTTTTGGGCCATGTGCGAATGGTTCGACGAGACCTGCGGTGACCTGCTGGATATGCTCGAGGAGCGGGGCGTGGCCGACAATACGGTAGTGGTCTATGCGTGCGACAACGGCTGGATTCAGAATCCCCTGATTCGCGACCGCTTCGCCCCCCGTTCGAAACAGACCCACTACGAAGGCGGTATTCGTACGCCGATCATGGTTCGGTGGCCCGGCCGCATCGAACCCCGAATGGACGTGACCACGCCGGTATCTATCGTGGACATGGTTCCGACAGCCCTTGCCGCATGCGGGATCGATACCACGCCGGAGATGCCAGGACTTGACCTGGGAGACCACGAACGGGCAGTGGCCCGAGGCGGGGTGTGCGGCGGCCGCTATGCCCATACCGCGCGGGATAACCACGACCCGTTGGCCAACCTGGATGCCCTCTGGGTTGTGCAGGGCGATTGGAAACTGGCCACGCCGGCAGGACCGCAAACCACCGTCGACAGCGAGGTCGAGTTGTTCCATGTGGTCAGCGACCCTCACGAACTGAATAACCTTGCGGCGGGATACCCCGAGAAGGTGGACGAGCTGATGGCGGAGTTGGCCGACTGGTGGTCCGAAGGCGCTGCCACGGCAAAAGCCGCCGGCAACGGGTAATCGTCGCGCCGATTGGTATAGGCGAGACGCTGCAGAATCGGTCCTGAAAGGAGCTGTCGAGGCGCGGATGTGCTTTTCGCGGCTTCTTTCGGCATAATACGCACTGCGCCGATGGGGAGGGCGTATTAGCGGGGGATGTATGGGCTTCCATGGGGCCTTCTTGTCCATCATGGCAGCGGAAAACGGAGCGTTGCCCACGGCAACGCATACAAAGGGGAATGCGATGTCACAGGGAATATCCTACATGCGTATGGCGACCCGACTGAGCCTGGTCGCGGTCATGGCCTTGGGTTTGACGGCATGCGGCGGCGACCGCGCCGAAAGGCCTATCCAGTTGTCCTATAGCATCTTCTTCCCGCCGACCCATATTCAGTGCGAGCAAGCCGAGGCATGGGCGCGCGAAATCGAGGAACGCACCGACGGCCGCGTGGAAATCACCATCTATGCCGGCGGTTCCCTCACCCGGGCGCCCCAGGTATACGAAGGGGTAGTGAACGGCATTTCGGACATCGGCATGAGCTGCTTCGCCTATACCCGCGGCCAATTCCCGCTGCTTGAGGGACTCGACCTGCCCGTGGGCTATCCAGACGGTATGTCGGCCACGCGCATCGCCAACGACATGATCCAGAAATACCAACCCGAGGAAGTGGCCGACACGCGGGTGTTGTATGTCCACGCTCACGGTCCCGGCATTCTGGCCACCCGGCGGCCCGTAGAAACACTCGAAGACGTGGAGGGACTCATGATCCGCGCCACGGGGCTTTCTGCCAAAGTGGCCGAGAGCCTGGGTGGAACCCCCGTTGCCATGGACCAGCCCGATGCCTACGAAGCCCTTCAACGGGGCGTTGTAGACGCCACCCTATGCCCCATCGAAACCCTGAAAGGCTGGCGGCAAGGCGAGGTCATCGATTACGTGGTAGACACGTCCTGTGTCGGTTACACGACATCCATGTTTGTGGTCATGAACCTCGATGCCTGGAACCAGCTTCCTGCTGATATTCAGCAGATCTTCGAAGAGGTAAGCGACGAGTGGATCGAGAAGCACGGCGAGGCCTGGGACCAGGCGGACCGTGAAGGCCGGGAGTTCGTCGAGGAGTTGGGTAAGGACATCATCGAGCTGGACGAAGCGGAGCAAGCCCGCTGGCGCGCCCGGGTCGAGCCCGTGTTGGCAGAGTACACGACCCGCATGAGCGAACGCGGTCTGCCCGGCGAATCGTTCCTCGAGGACATCCAGGCGAAACTCGACGAATACCGCAGCCAATAACCCCATATAGCACGGATTGATGAATCCCCGGCTGATCAAAGCATACGAGTATTACAATGTAGTGGTTCGAAGCGCCGTTATGGGGCTGGCCTATATCGCCGGTACCGCCGTTTGCGTGATGGTTGCGGTCACCTGCGTGGATGTGGTCCTGCGGAGGCTGGGCTCCCCCCTGCACGGCGCGCTGGACATTGTGACCATTGCGGGCACGATAGCCATTGGCGGCGCCATGCCCTACACGACCGCGGTCAAAGGGCACGTGTCCATCGAATACTTTTTCCATAAGCTCTCCCGAAAGGGGCGCATCGTCGTAGACACCTTTTCGCGACTCATCGGCATTACGCTGTTCATCTACCTGACCCGACAGTTCGCCCAATACGGGACTACCCTGCGGGCCAGCGGTCGGGTGATGCCAACGCTACAAACGCCGGTCTTCTGGATGCCCTATATGTTATCCGTCTGCTGCGCGTTGGTCACGCTGGTCATCCTCCATAACATGCTGCATCCGAATCGAAAGATGATCAAACCATGAGCGAGATCCAGATCGGCATACTCGGCTGCCTGGCGCTCCTCGTGTTGTTGGCGTGCAGCATGCCGGTGGCCTTTGCCATGGCCGTCGTTGGCGTGATCGGGTTTGCCATTGTCCGGTCGCCCCATGCCGCCCTGAGCATGATGACCAGCGACATGTACGGCACTTTCGCGTCGTACAGCCTTACCGTCATTCCCCTATTTGTGCTGATGGGCCAGGTGGCCTTTCATGGCGGAATCAGCCGGCGCCTGTTCAAAGCGGCCTACGCGTGGCTCGGGCCGTTGCCCGGCGGCTTAGCCATGGCCACGGTGGCAGCGTGCATGGGGTTTGGGGCCATCTGCGGTTCCGGTCCCGCTACGGCGGCAACCATGGCGGCCGTTGCCCTGCCCGAAATGCGCCGCTACAAATACGATATGGAACTCGGCAGCGGGTCCGTGGCCGCCGGCGGCAGCTTGGGCATGCTCATCCCTCCCAGCGTGGTGTTTATCGTATACAGCATCATGACAGAGCAATCCATCGGCGAATTGTTCCTTGCGGGCGTCATACCGGGTCTCATGACCGGCGGCCTGTTCTTCTTGACCATCTACGCGCACTGCAAACTGCGCCCCCACCTTGGTCCTGCCAGTCCGCCGTTGCCGTGGAAGGAAAAGTTCCTTTCCCTCGGGGGCGTAATCGAGACGCTCATTCTGTTCGCTGTCGTCATGGGCGGTATGTTCCTGGGATACTTCACACCGACGGAAGCGGCCGGGATCGGCGCTGCCGGAACGATACTGGTGGCCTTGGTCCGGCGGCAACTCACATGGAAATCGTTCACCCGGTCGCTGCTGGAAACCCTGCGCACCTCGTGCATGGTCATGATCATCGTAGCGGGGGCGGTTGTGTTCAGCCGGTTCCTTGCCGTAACCCAAATTCCATTTGTCTTGGCGCGCACCTTGGCGGAGCTGCCGCTGCCCGCGTTTATGGTCATGTCCATGATTATCTTGTTCTATCTGGTAGGCGGATGCTTCATCGACGCGTTGGCATTGCTGTTGCTAACCACGCCGATTTTCTACCCCGTGATTCTCGAGCTACGCTATGATCCCGTCTGGTTCGGCGTTATCATCGTGCTGGTCACGCAAATGGGCGTTATCTCGCCGCCGGTGGGTGTAAATGCCTATGTGGTCAGCGGCATCGAGCGAGATATTCCGCTACAGACGGTTTTCAAGGGGGCCCTGCCGTTTCTCGGAGCGCTCATCATTGCAGCGGTCCTGTTGCTGGCGTTTCCGTCCATAAGTCTGTTTTTGCCCCAGTTGATGCGCTGAGGAACTTGGTTCAACGATACGGAGAATGGGTGATGAACGACACAAACCGAGACATCGGCGTCTATGCGCGGATACTGTTCTGCACCGATTTTTCTGAGAACGCCGATTTCGCGTTCGATTATGCGCTGGACGCAGCCGTCCGTCGCCCGGGGAGCGTCTTGTATCTGCTGCACGTCATTCCAGAACCGGAGGCGCAGTTTTGGAATACCTACATCTATGAGGTGGACAATGTCGACGAAAAAGCCCGCCACGACATCGACCAACGGATCGCCGAAGCCTATCTCTCACGGGTTCCCGAGTCCCTCGAAATCCAGGTCGCGGTGCGTATCGGCAAAGACTCCGAAGTGATCCTTCAGTTCGCCCAAGAAAAAAACGCCGACCTCATCGTCATCGGCCGCCATGGCAGCAGCTCCTTCGGCAAGGTCCTTTTTGGCAACGTAACCGAACGCATCAGCCGCAAAGCCGAATGCGCCGTGCTCATCGTCCCTCTCAGCATGAAAGGCAAACGGGAAAGGGCCTAAAGGCGGGACCCGCTCGATGTACAGCCCCTCTTCAAATGACACCTTCCAAGTGGCTTCTTGATATAGACGCGGTCACACCATTGGGCGCGTGTGTGTTATTCTGAATGAGCTGACTCGTAGAAGACGACCTCACAGAGGGAGGTGATATTATGTTTCTTGACCGAATCGATGCAGGCAATCAACTCGGCAGCAAGCTGAGTGAGTACAACACGGACAATGCGCTTGTACTTGCTATCCCCAAAGGCGGTGTCCCGGTAGGCGTGCGCGTGGCGCTTATCCTGAATTGCGATATGGACATCATTGTAACGCGAAAACTCCCCATGCCCTATAATTCGGAAACCGGTTTTGGCGCAGTTGCGGAGAACGGAAGCGTCTATCTGGATAAAAGCGTGCCCTTTGCCCTCGACGAGAAAAACGTACAAACGATTATTGAGGAGCAAAAACGCGAGATTGAACGTCGAATCGATGTACTCCGGCAAGGCCGGCCCTTGCCCGATTTAACCGATCGAACCATCATTCTTGTGGATGACGGGATAGCGATGGGATCAACCATGTTCGCCAGCATCCGAATGTGCCGCGAGAACCAGGCCGGATACATCATCGCGGCTGCTCCCGTGGCCTCACCGCGAACCGTTTCGGCATTACAGGAAGAGGCGGACGCTGTCGAGGTCATCGAAACCCCCTCGAATTTTCGAGCCGTGGCGAGCGCTTACAAGGAATGGCACGATGTCACCGACGACGAAGCCTTGGACTGTATGCGAAGGTATGCTGAGAAACGTCCCTCTTGATATTATTAAACAGTACAGGTTTGGGCACCCCACGAAAAGAGGGCAATCGAAACCGATCAAGCCGACGGGGATTGCGTTCCAGCCCAATCGGGTTGTTTCGGAGCTCGCTCAAAACAAGCTAGGGCATCTGTATCGTAATCATCTTTTGAAAAAGCTCTCCCCCGTGATACCATGCCATTTGTGTAGTCGTATCGTGACGCCCGTTTGTTTTCCATCGACAGCAGAGGAGCACATTCTATGGAAGGCCGGTCCAATTTCCACCCCACCCGTTCATTGGAATATACGCAAGAAGTCTATGGCGGTTCCGAAGGCAAAATCCCGCGTTTGGGCGAGATCGAGCGCGCCTATCTGCCCGGCCCTTCCGAGTATACCGTGCGCTTCGGCGAGATCCACGGCCACACGGGCCTATCGGATGGCTGGGGCGATTTGGACGCCTATTTTGTAGCCGCTCGCGACTTGGCCCGTCTCGATTTCTGTGCGGTCACGGACCACGATCACGGTGGTGTGGGGCGCGACGAGCTGTGGGTCGAAAAATGGAAACACATCCAGCAAAAAGTGGCGGAATACCATGACGAAGGCCAGTTTGTCACCATCTTGGGATACGAACGCGATTCGTTTCCCTACTATCCCAATATGAACCTCTACTTCCGCGAAGGTCGCGCGGACATGGTGCGGGGCGCGCAAGACGGCGAGATCACATACGATGAGCTGGCGGCATTGGCGGCCCGAGACGACGTTCTCTTCATCCCACACCAGATTTCGCAGGTCGAGGTGGGAGTAAACTGGAAGGCGGTCCCGATGGAGCTCATGCCACCCGTCGCAGAGATGTACTCGAAGTGGGGCGCAAGCGAGTTCTTGGGCAATCCGCGTCCCATCCGCAGCGCGGCCCGCGGCAACTTTTGGATCGATGCCCTCGAACGGGGCGCGAAGGTGGGGTGCATCGCCGGCTCCGATGTCCACAGCCCCTTCCCGGGGTTGCGCGTTCACAGCGGCGGCAATTTGCGCCATGATGAGCCGGGTATCGCCGCCGTACTGACCAAGGAACTCACCCGCGAGGCGATTTTCGAAGCCATACGCGAACGGCGATGCTATGCCTGTGAGGGCGCACGGATTACCCTCGATTTCCGAGTCAACGGAGCCGTGATGGGACGGGAAATTGCAGACCAAGGCAACCCGGAAAGGGCCCTGTATGTTTGTGTCCAAGCCCCGCTACCCATCGAGACGGTCACCATCGTGAAGAACGGCCAAGACCACTTCATCTATACGCTCAACGGAGCGATGGCCAGGCACGAATCAATGGTCATTGATCTCGAAGCGGAACGGGATACGGACTACTACTATATCCGCGTCACCCAATCCGATGGACGCCGCGCTTGGTCCAGCCCTGTATGGGTCAATCGCGTCTAGACGCACTATGTCATAACCCAATAGTGTGTTACTTTCCCCATCACTCCGGGTAACTGTATACCCCGCGCATTAGGGCGTCGCGGATGGCCGAGATCATCTTCGATGAGCGCATGGTGGCGGCGGTGAGCCCGTCGGCCTTGAGGTCGGAGGCGATGTTCTCGGGATGGTAGAGGTCGGTCAGGTGCGTCCGAATGTCGTTGCCTTCGAGATGCCCAATGATCTTCAGGTATTCGTCGCGCAGGCGGGCTTCCAAAGTACCCTCTTCCGCATGGAGATACTCATCGCCTTGCGCATGTAAATGGCGGTATTCGATTTGGGTAACACGGTGGTCTTCCAGCGCAAACTCGATGTTGACCTGAATTTCGTCGCGGTCGATGAATGCGCCGCGATAGGTTCCGTCTTCATACATCGGCTTTGCGCCGCCCTGATCCGCCCATCCAGCGTAGAGGAGACCTCCAACTACAAGCAAGGCCATGACCAAAATACGGTACTTCATGGTATCGTCCTCCGTTTTATCGTACGTTCTTGTGTATGGAACGCTTTTCCCTCTCTAGATTTCCTTACCTCGGAAATCGACATGCATGTAATATAGGGGACAGTCTACGGGGACGATTCATTCCCGACTGGCTTAGTCCGCGTTGGCCGCTTGTTGCTTGCTGAGGCGTTTGCGTTCTTCGAGGCCGAGTTGGGCCTTGCGGACGCGAATGCTCTTGGGGGTTACTTCGACGAGTTCGTCAGTGGCGATCCATTCGAGGGCGGCGTCCAGGGTAAGCGTTCGGGGCACATCGAGGCCCACAGTGTGGTCTTTGGATGACGCCCGGTGATTGGTCAACGCCTTGCGCTTGGTCGGATTGCAGGGCAAGTCGCCCGGACGGGAGTTTTCGCCGAT
>PWNM01000340.1 GCA_003557825.1 Candidatus Hydrogenedentota bacterium
CATGAAGTCGCCATCGCCTTTGCAGGATAAGCTCGCAGAGGCGCTGAAGGATCTTTCTGATTCAGAGCAGAAGGAAATAGCCCTATCGCTCGAACAGATTGTTGCGTTTATGGACATCCCGGCTTAAGCAGACACGCTTTATTCACCCTTCACGGGCGTTTTGGTTCGGGTCCATTGAATCTGTTGCTTGTTATTATAAGGCGTTCGTTGAGCGTGAATATGCGGCATTATGATGAAGCCGTGCTCCAGTCATTTTCGAGTCAGACACAGAGCGATACGACCCGATTAGACGGCCAGGGACACGACTGTTTGACGCAGTATGTGCGACGCGTCATGGGGAAGACTGCCTTGCCGACGATGAGTGAAGACAGGAAGCATGATGGTGATAGATGGATAGGGGGACCGGGATGGCCGGTCCCCCCTGGCGAGCATTTCCTGTCGCTTTGGGTCCACTGAAATCGTAGGCGTATTGCAGCGCGGGTAACGACGGTGCGACGATGCCCAGCGCGACCATCTCCGATACGCGCTCCATGCTGGTTTGCAAACACAACCGGCCGCATAGTAATTGGGGCGCAAGTACCATGCGGCACTGTCTCTGTTTCTCCTGATGGTGGTCCGGCGATTCAGGAAATAGCGCCTTGCTCCAGCATAGACCTTCCCGATACCATAGGGGCAGGGCTCTTGGCGAGAACTGGCGTTCAAGGAGAAAACAGTGCGAATCTTCTGAAAGGAGTTTTTGTCCAATGACTACTTCCAATCATTCCAACATGCACAAAGCAACGGCTCCCGACAGTCAGCTATCACGCCGTTCCGCCTTGAAGCTTTTCGGGTTAGGCACGACCTCGATGTTGCTTGGCAGTCGTTCGGGCTTTGCGGAGCAAGAAGCGACCAGGCCCAATATTGTACTCATCTTTAGTGATGATCATGGCTATACGGATTTGGCGATTCATGGTCACTGCCCCGATGTGCGCACGCCGCACTTTGACCAGCTGGCCCGCGACGGGGTGCTCTTTACCAATGGCTATGTGACCGCTCCCCAATGCGTCCCTTCCCGTGCGGGGCTGATTTCCGGGCGGCATCAGAACGCTTTTGGTGTGGACGACAACCACGGCGGACCCTTGCCGCACAGCGAATACACGATTGCCGAGCGCCTGCGTGATGCCGGGTATGTAACCGGCATGGTGGGCAAATGGCATCTCGACCTGAAAGTCCAGCCCGGGCAAAACCAGCAGCTTCCGGATTACTTTCCTCATCGTCACGGCTTCGAGGAGTACTTCTACGGCCCCATGGGCCGTTATCACGCCTCGCATGATTTGGACGGCAACCCGCTGGACAATGCGCCGCAGGTGGTCAACGTCCCGTACTATCGCATAGACGCCCAGACCCGGGCGGCGCTCTCCTTCCTGGAGCGACGAGCGGGTGACGACCGTCCCTTCTTCCTCTACCTCGCGTATTTTGCGCCGCACTCGCCGATGGAGGACCCGCCGCAATACATGGAGCGCCTGGCCCATGTCGAGGAATACGAACGGCGCATGGGGTTGGCGTCCGTCCTGGCAATGGATGACGGACTCGGAATGATCCGCGAGAAACTCGAGGAGATGGGCGTCACGGAAAACACCCTGATTTTCTACATCAGCGACAACGGCGCGCCCGAGCGGGAAGGCGCTTATATCGGCTCGCGCAATGACCCGTTGGTGGGGGAAAAGGGCATGCAGACCGACGGCGGACAGCGCGTCCCCTTTATTGCTGCCTGGCCGGGGCGCATCCCCAGCGGCCAGGTCTTTGAGGAGGCGGTCTGGCAGTTGGACGCCTCGGCGACAACCTTGGCGGTAGCGGAGGCCCCCATGGATGATCGCATCGAAGGCGTCAATCTGATCCCCTGGCTGACCGGAGAGCAAGAGGGGCCGGTGCATGATGCGCTCTACTGGCGGTGGCGATCCCAGGCGGCCATCCTAAGCGGACACTGGAAGTTTGTCCGGCTGGGCAATGAGCGGAGATATCTCTTCGATATGCGGGAGGTCGGCAAGGAAACCGCCGCCCACAACAGGATTGGCGAGTATCCGGAGATCGCCGAGGAACTGGAAGCCAAGCTACGCGCCAAGGCCGACACCTGGAAGACCCCCGGCCTTCCTGAGGAAGTCGTCGCCGCGGACCGCTACTTTTTCGACCAGCATGTGGACCAAACGCTTGAGCCGCTCCCCTATGGCGAGGGACGCACCGGCAGGTATATTCCCTGGGATGATGGGCGCCCCACCACGTTCCCGGGCAGTAATGGTCCGTAAAACGGCTAGAATAGGAGTAGCATCACCTTGAACGAAAATAGGCAATCATCTGACAAGAACGCAGGGATTACCCGGCGCACTTTTTTGGGCGCCACCACTATGACGGGAGCCGGTATGATGCTCAGCACCGCTGCATCGGCAAACAAGAACGACGCGGATCATAGGAAGCCGAATATTGTCTATGTATTTGCCGACCAGCTTCGGGCCCATGAAGTCGGATGCTATGGGGGTAAAAATATTGAGACTCCGCATATGGATCGCCTCGCTCGGGAAGGCGCCCTGGTTAGCAACGCCATCAGCACCTATCCGGTCTGCTCCCCCTATCGCGCCATGTTGTTGACGGGGATGTATCCCATGCGTAATGGCATGCTATCCAATGATCACCGCATCAGGCCCGATGCGCCGGCCTTTGGAGAAGCTTGTCAGGCGGCAGGCTATCGCACCGCCTACATCGGCAAGTGGCACGTCGATGGACGCGGCCGCGCCGCCTACATCCCCCCCGAACGTCGCATGGGCTTCGAGCATTGGATGGCGCTGGAATGCACGCACACCTATTTTAACTCTATGTATTATAAGGGCGACTCCGATGAGCCGCGGTATTGGGAAGGCTATGATGCCATCGACCAAACGCGAGCGGCCTCGGAATTCATCCGGCAACAAGCCGCTGATAACAGTCCCTTTGCCTTGTTCATGTCCTGGGGGCCGCCCCACGATCCTTACATCGCGCCGCAGGAGTACATGGAGCAGGTGGATCCGAAGACGATCGAAGTGCCGCCGAACTTCCATGAAAGCGGGTTGGCTGACGCCATGATAGACGCGCAACGGGTCAACCTACCTGAGAACTTCGCGCACCTCCGCGATATCATGCGTAGGTGGTTGGCCAGCGATGAGGAAATCCGTCAGTCGTATGCCGGTTACCTGGCGGCCACCAAAGTGCTGGATGATTGCCTCGGCGAACTCTTTGCGACCCTGGAGGAGGCCGGTATTTTGGATGACACCATATTCATCTTCACTTCCGACCACGGAGATAGCATGGGGTCGCAGCGTTTCTTTGGTAAGGAAACGCCGTTTGAAGAGTCCATTCATATCCCGTTCCTCATTCGCTATCCGCACAGGATTCCGTCGAACAGCATCCGAGATACCCTGCTGGCACCCATCGACGTCATGCCTACCGTACTTGGCCTGGCCGAGGCGCCCTGTCCCGAAGTGGACGGCCTGGACCTGAGCACCGTGCTCGCCGGGGAAGCTGAAGACCCAAGAGACGCTCTCCTCATTATGTGCATGGCCGTGTTTGGTAACGCGACCATCGCCAACGGCATGGATGCCTGGCGTGGCGTGCGCACCAAACAACATACCTACGCCCGCTTTGAGGACGGCGAGCCCTGGGTGTTGTTCGACAATAAGACCGACCCGTATCAACTAAAAAATATGGCGGATTCCCCGGAGCATGCGGAACTACGCCAGGCGTTGGAAGCACGTCTAGATGCACTGTTGGAGTTGGCGGGAGACCCCGAAGATCAGAAGATGATCTACGACATCATTGCCAGGGAAAATCCCAATAACGGAATGCTCATCAATTATCGAGAAGCAAACCCTGCGATCTAAGTGGGCTTCGGTCGCCTGGAATGTCACAATCTATAATGCGCCGTCTCATATACCGGCAACATGGCAAATGGAATGCGCATGAGCCTCTTGCAACACTCTCTGCATTTCTCGACCGGCGCGTACACGCCGCTCTCGTAGGTGATTCCAATGATCACCTGCACATAGCCTATCGTGAGTGGGGTATTAAAAACGGTGAACTACACCCTTATCTATCCTATAGACGAAAGGATCCATCTGACAAGACGTGGAGCGATGTGCTCATGCTGGTTGAGGCAGCGAATGATATTACAGGCTATGGCATTTGGTATCTTCGGATGTCGCGAGATCGAGACGATGCGATATATCTGACCTTTACATTTTATCAGCCGGACTATGACTATGTAGACAAAAACGACGCAACGCACGCTTATCCTCGCCTAAGATGCCGGCAATTCCAGGGAGTTTGCAGCAACGAGTATCTTCGAACCACGCATTCCATGAGGGTCACGCCTTAACTAAAGCGCCACATCGCATTATGGTCATTAGCGATGGTAACAGCCCGGACTCATCCAAGGGGTAACGTCGGTAAACAACGGCTTTCAAGATGTGCTGAGCAGATTGTTTATTACCGCGCGTCGTTTTGCTGGAGAGCTGCTTTTCGATACTCACTTGGCTTGTAGCCTATGATTCGTTTAAACAGACGAGTGAAATGGGCGGAATCGGAATAATCAAGCAGGTGGGCGATAACCGTGATCGATGCGTCGGGCTCCATCAAACAGCGAGCAGCATAGCGGGCTCTGGTAGTCTTTGGGGCCCATACCCGTGGCGAGCTTGAATTGCCGGGCGAATCCTCTCCGACTCATGCCACGGGTCTCCGCAAATTCCTCGACATTAAACTCGTCCCCCGTTCGTACCAAGTTCTCAATGCTTTCTGACGCGGATCAGATCCCTTCATGAAGTGGCATCGGTTTTGTGGTGACCTCACGGATAGATGCTTTGTTGAGCGTCCACAGGATCTTTAGAAAGCAGGCATTGTACAACGCCAACGATGGATGGGTATTCAGCGCTTCGGCATTGAGATCGGTGAGTTCCCGTTCGCATGCCGCTACTTCCTCCTCGCTTAGCTCAAACTGCCAGACCCCATCCTGCGTGTTGTGCCGACGCTGGTCGCGCAGTGGCTCCGCTGGGCGTATAGGGCTGACAAAACGGTATGGTTACTTTCCCGCCTAGAACGTGGTATATTTCGCGTTTTTCGATGTGACCTTCCATAACTTCGTCTACAGGACAACAATTTGTAGATAAAATGTGTTACTGTGAACATCATGACTTTTGCCTGTAGAAGGGAGGAACGTATGGATACGCCTATCGATCTTAATAGCGGTTGGAACCGGCGGGCTTTTCTGCGCACCATGGGAGTCGGTGCGGCGACTCTTGCAGCAGGACTTCCACAAATGGAAAGCGAAGCAAAACAACAGCCTAACATCCTTTTTGTAATGTTGGACGACATGGCCCCTGATGCCCTCTTTCATGAACGGTTTCCTTTTCTAGATTTGCCGAACATCGAGCGGTTGGCTCGCGAGGGGGCTGTTTTCAGCAACATGTTTGTTACGACATCATTATGCTCACCAAGCCGCGCATCCATTCTGACCGGCGTCTATGGCCATATTCACGGCGTACGGTATAACGAAATCAGCGATCCCGATCCGGCGCTGCCCCAGTTTACCCAAGTGCTCCAAGAGCAGGGCTATACGACGGCGATGATTGGGAAATGGCACATGGCCCATCATGCGCAACCCCGCCCTGGATTTGATTACTGGCTGAGCTTCCGAGGGCAGGGGGAGTATCACAATCCCGAGCTCAACGAGAACGGACAGGAATTTCAGGCTGACGGGTATATCACCGACATTCTGACCCAGAAAACATTGGATTTCCTGGACGTCCATACAGAGGATCCCTTCTGTATATTGATGTGGCATAAAGCTTGTCATGCTCCCTTTGAACCTGCGCCTCGACATGAAGAGGCATTCCCGGATGGCCGATTTGAGGAGCCCGAAAGCTGGTCGCTCGATTTCTCTGAGAAACCACGATGGATGCGCCGGGAAAAGGTATATGGACCGCATTATAGGTCTTGGGTCGAAAGTGAAGGCAAACCGGTCCCCGATCGGTTGGAACCCGAACCTTGGCATCCTCGCCCCGGACGCTGGTTGGAAATGTTACGCTGTCTGCTGGCTGTTGATGAAGGCCTGGGCGAGGTGATGGACTTGCTTGAACAACAGGGTCGGCTGGATAACACCATCATCATTTTTATGGCCGACAATGGCTGGTTCTACGGCGAACATCGACGCGGCGACAAACGACTTGCCTATGAGGAATCCATTAAGATTCCTTTCGCCATCCGCTACCCGGCAAAAATAACGCCTGGTTCTCGAATTGAAGGATTGGCCTCGAACATTGATATCGGACCGACTTTGCTGGATATGACCAGCGCACCCATACCCGATTCCATGCAGGGCCAATCCTTTGTCCCTCTGCTCGCGGGAAAGGAGCCTGAGGAGGAGACGCCATTTTTCTATGTGTACGACCAGGAGGAATATGCGCCCGGCATCCCCTCGATACGGGCCATTCGAACCTCTGAGTGGAAGTACATCCAGTTTCCTTACGAATCGGCAGATCAAGGGAACCATGATGAGTTGTACCATTTGAAGGAGGACCCTTACGAAATGAACAACCTCATCCATGCGCCTGAAGCCGAGACCCGGTTGGCGCATATGAAGGCGCTTCTCAAAGAGGCCATGGAAAAGTATAAATACACGGAACCTCCCTATCACTACGCGCCGCCAAACGGCGATGATGTCTAATCGAAATGAAGGGAAGACACTATGGCAATCCAAAGTAGGAGCAAGCACATGAAACGGGGTACCTGGATAAAACGGCTTGGAGCCGCTGCCGCCGGCGCCATTTTCGGACTCAGCGCATCCGCGGCAGAACCCGCGCCCGAAACGATACTGGACAGAGAACAGCACCCGAACATTGTCTTTGTTCTTGCCGATGATCTTGGCCATGGCAGCCTGAATTGCTACGGCGCTAACCCGGATCTGGTCCAAACCCCTCATGTGGACCGTTTGGCCGAGCAAGGCGTCCGTCTTACGCAAGCCAGCGCAATTGCCGCAGTTTGCTCGCCAACACGGTACAGCCTCCTGATGGGGGAATACCCGTGGCGCGCCGAGCGGCCCGTATGGCGGGGAGATCAAACCGAACAAGGACTTCACTATGGGGTCCTCCATTGGGATCATCCCTTGCTTCCCGATCCCGAACAACCTTCCATCGCCTCTATGCTCAAGGAAAACGGATACAACACCGCCATGATTGGCAAATGGCACTTGGGATACGGCGAAGAACCGACCGTTCCACAGGATTGGACAGAGCCTTTGCGCCCAGGGCCCCTTGACCTTGGGTTTGACTATCATTTCGGCGTTCCCGTGAATCATGGCGGCCCACCCAATGTATATATTGAAAATGACAGCATTTATGGGCTGCGAACCGATAGGGTTCATCCTTTTTCTCGTTCGTTTTATGGAATGCCGTACTGGGGATTCGATGCGCCGCAACGGAGCGATGAACAGGTGACTCAGGACCTAACCGACAAGGCGGTGGACTGGATTCGCCAGCAGGATCCGGACGATCCCTTTTTCTTGTTGTTTGCTCCCGTTGCCGTGCACCATCCAATCACTCCGTCGCACTATATGCGGGGCATGAGCCCAGCCGGTCCCTATGCGGATTTCGTCCAGGACCTCGATCGGTCTGTCGGTCAGATCATGGAGATCGTCGACTACATGGGATTCGCCGACGATACGCTGTTCATCTTTACCAGCGACGACGGCAGCGATATCCCCGGTGATTCCGAACGCCCCGAGCGCGTTGCCATAGCACAAGGGTTTGACATCAACGGACCCTGGAAAGGCGATAAGCATACCATTTGGGAAGGGGGGCACCGTGTCGCATTTATAGCGCGATGGCCAGGTCATATTCCGCCTGGGACCACATCGGATGCTATGGTAAACATGAATGATGTGTTGGCCACATTCGCCGAGCTGGTCACTGGCGAGGTACCTGAACCCGAAGTTGCGGGGCGGGATAGTTTCACGTTTCTTGATGCGCTGTTGAATCCGAACGGCCAACACGGAACCAACCGCAACACGATGATCAATTCGAACGTGAGCGGCATGATGGGGATTCGGCAGGGACCGTGGAAGTATATCGAAGGCGAATACCCGGAAATAACGCCCGAGCGCCTACGCCGTCCCAATGACCAATTCGAGGTGGCAGAGCGGCAGCTGTATAAAATTGATGAGGATC
>PWNM01000143.1 GCA_003557825.1 Candidatus Hydrogenedentota bacterium
ACGCCCCCAAGGAACAATAGCGCCCGGTGGCGCAAGAAGAAAAGGGGAACGAGCACCACCAGAAACGCCAGCACATAGCCCCGCACCTGAGCCGTGCTGACGTAGAACAACGCCGCCGCTACGAACAGCACCAGCAATGCCGGCGGCAAGAGCGCCGGGGTGCGGTGTCCTTGGGGCTCCACCAAAAGCCGGTCGACGCCGAGGGCGGCCAACACGGCCACGGCGAATACGGCCGGATAGGCGTAGGCAAAGGCCGAATGGGGAAGCGCATGGGTCCGGCCTCCTGCGCCGAGAACGTGGAGCATGACGAATACCGCGGCGGCAAGCAGGAAATAGGCCGCGTGGCGTCGGCGGATCCAATGGGTGAGGACCGGGGGGAGCATTAACAGCGTGCCGATACCCACATAGCCGATGCGCGGCGTGACGCCCCGGCGGGCCATTAAGGTCTGAAGGCCGAGGTCTCCGAATGTACCGGATGGCCGCATTGTCAGGGGCAGGCTCCAGGCCAGTTCGCCCGGCGCATCGAGTTCCCGCATCCATAGGACCGTGGGTACCCACTGAACGGCAGCCATCAACAGGGCCAGCGCCAACATGATCAGGGGACTGCGCAGCCGGCGCAGCAATCGGGGCGGTTCGGTTTCCAGGGGCCACAGCATGCCCGCGATGGCATAGGGCGCAAATAGGCAGAGCATGGCCACGGAGATAATCAGCGACCCTGAGAGCAGCATCAACGCCCCGAAAAGGGACCCCAAGGCGGCGAACTCCCAGCGCCAGGTTCGCAGATGCTCGTGGAGCGCCCAAAAGGCCAGCGGACTCCAGGCCAATGCAGCCGCCGTCGGCGGATGGGACATGGCCCCCGCCGAAGCCCCGCTGAAGGCAAACACCAAACCGCCGAAAAAGGCCGGTACGGATGCCACGCCGAGCGATCGGATAAACAAGGCCGCGCCAAACCCCATCAACGAAAGGCAGAGAAAGGCATGTACCGCCATGGCCTGGTGGGTGGGCAGAAAGACATGGACCAAGTGCAGCGGTTGGAACAATCCGACCCGTGGATCGGCGTGCAAGGGCATGCCGTTGTGTTGATGGGGATTCCACAGCGGCAGTTCCCCCGCCGCTAACCGACCGAAGGCGTACTGGTAGACCGGATAGACAACGTGGTAGAGGACGACGCGCTCGGAATGGTCGATCTCGGCCTCGTTGATCCGTCGAAGCTCGACATGCCGCCAGTACAACGGCGACAGCACCACAAAGGCGACCGCTATCAAAAACAGCGGCACGACCAAGGGCCGGCGTGTCGTGGCTTGCTCTTCCGTCACTTGATCAAATCGCTCACCCGGATTCGACGCTTGGATTGCATGGCCTTTACGGCGGCAAAGGTCGCGGCCAGGCTATTCAAGTTGCGCCGTCCGCTCGTCTCGGGTTCTTCGCCGGTGTCGATGGCCTTCGCGAAGGCATCGAGCAGGTGGGCCTGATGGGTCTGCTTCATCTTCGCCACCGGGGCCTTGCGCCGTTTGTCGGGCTTGTCCGAGAACCACAGCTCGTCGTTTTCCCACAGCAGGACGCCTTTCTCGCCTTCAAAACGCCAATTGGCGTTCCACGGCGTTTCCCACCCCGTCGAGACCCAGCTTCCGGTGTAGTTCACCACGGCGCCATTGCTCATTTCGAGTTGGAGCATGGCCGTGGCGTCGCCCTTGTTCCAGTTCCAGGGGGCGCTCATGGTGACGCCGCTCACGAATTCCACGTCCGCATCGAGAATGCAGCGCATCAGGTCAAAATGATGGATGGACATATCCAGCACCAAGGGGAACTCCATCTGCTCGCGAAATCCGCCGAACCGGGGCCCCTTGAAAAACTGAACGGCCGCATAGCCCACCGCGCCCAGCTTCTGCTCGGCGATGAATTTGCGTGCGGCCTGAGGCTGAGGTTGGTAGCGGTAGTTCTGCGCCACCATGTAGATCCGCTCCTGTTTCGCCGCTTTGTCCACAATGGCTTTGGCATTTTTCAGGGTGTCGGCCAAGGGTTTTTCAGACAATACGTGCAACCCCCGATCCAACGCCGTTGTGCAGACGGACCGCCGCACTTGCTGGGGCGTCACGTCGAGGAGCGCCTCGGCCTCGACTTCGTTGATGGCCTCCATGACGTCCGTAAAACAGCGCGTGTTGGGCATGCCGTGTTTGTCCGCCGCGGCCAACAGGTTGACCTCGTTTGAATCCACATAGGCCGCCGCTTCCCATTTGTTCGACTCGGCCACGCGCTCGGTCCAGACGTTGCCCATGCCGCCCACGCCCACCTGGATGATGCGTTTCATGCTTCGACTCCCCTTCGCCATGCGTATCCCCTCCCGTTCGGTTGCTGTGTTCACCCCGTAAAAGGCTTCATCCTAGCACCCCATGGCGGGGCGGTTCTACATGAATCCTATGGGAATGTCGGACAGTTCCATGAAGCGGATGGGGTATCCAATCTGGACACGGCGGCGGCCTAGGGCGTTTGGCGCCGTTGGCGGAGGCATTCGGCCAAGGCGATGGCGGCGCTCACCGAGGCGTTTAGGCTGGTAATGGGGCCCTGCAACGGAATGCGGAGATGCAAATCGCAGGCTTCTCGGACCAACCGACGCATGCCGCGGCCCTCGCTTCCGACGACGAGACCCATCTGCGCCCCCAGGTCGGCATCCCATATGGTCTGGGGCCCGTCGGCGTCGAGTCCCGCCACCCAGAATCCGGCCTCCTTTAGGCTTTCAATAGCCCGGACCATATTGGTGGCTTGTACAAGGGGAATGTACTCCATGGCTCCGGCGGCGCTTTTCATGGCGGCAGGCGATAGGGGAGCGGAACGGTGCTTGCCGAATACGACCCCGAAGGCCCCGCAGGCCGCCGCCGACCGGATGATGGCTCCGAAGTTGTGGGGGTCGGCGATCTCGTCGAGGATAACCACCACGGCATCGACGGGGAACTCGGTGTCGCGGATCCAGTTATCGGCGGAGTGAATGGGCAACGGCTCGGCGTCGAGTACGACGCTTTGATGGGGCGTATCGGGAGATAGCGCGTCCAGATCAGTCCGCGAACACGGTTCGACCAATAGGGATTCGGCCGCATCCAAGATAGGTTCGAGTCCCTTTGCGCCGTTCAGCACATACAGTCGCCGTGGCTTTCGTCGCCGGGCCCGCAGGCATTCCAATACGGGGATGCGCCCCACGACCCGGCCCGGCGGATGGCTCACAGCAGACGGTTCTATGGCGGGCTTTCGTCTTCGCCGGTCCCCCTTAGGCATTACAACCCAATCCGACCCAGCAAATCCCCGACCAAAGGTCCCAGGAACGGGAGATCCAAAAAGTACGCCACCGCGCCCAGAACGATCACTACCAACAAGATGGGAACCAATCGCCTGTAGAGCAAGGTAAGAAAGAATCGGACCCGTCGGCGGGGCTTTTTGTGGGCGGCTTCCATCTTCGCTGCCCGCTTGGCGAACTCTTCGTATTGGTCGCGGCATTTATCGCTGCAAAAGATCCCGGTTTCCCCTACGACCTGGTCCATATCGGTCACCGGTCCGCCGCATTGTTTGCATTGGCCGATACCGACTTCGTCTCTGCTAAATCGACTCCGTGGACGTTCCTGCATAACCGTTCTCCTTGCCGGGGAATGTACCGGCTCACTCGCCGTTGCTGTTTCGCCGCCATCGCTACCGAACTCTAGCGTACCCGAGTCAGGCGTGCGGGTTCCATTCCCGACGGAGCAGGCTGAACACTTCGTGGTCTACATACCGGTCGTTGACCCATTCGCTCTCCCGCTCGATGCCCTCGAACATAAAGCAGAGCCGTTTGGGGATGGCGCTACTGCGTTGGTTGCCCACGCCACAGCGGATGGTGATGCGGTTTATGTCGAGCTCCCGGAAGGCGTGATCCACCAAGGCCTTACATGACCTTGTGACAATGCCTTGTCCTTCCCAGTCGCCTGCGATCCAATAGCCGATCTCGGTCTTGCGATGCATCCGGTCGGTGTCGCGAAAGCCGATAAGCCCGGTGATGATGCCATCCACCCGCATGGTGGTGACAAGTTCCGGTTCTGGACGGCTCAGCACGGATTGGATGTACGCCGCCGTATCGTCTACGGTGCGCGTTAGGTCGACAAAATATAGCCACTCGCGCAACCGTGTGCGGTTGGCATCGATCAACGCGAAGATCGACTCTGCATCCTCCGCTGAGATCGGATGCAGGCTCAGCCGATCATCGACCGTCAATACTGTCACGATGAAGCCCCAACTTGCTCGGCCGTGTTTGAAGCGGGGTCGAGGGCTTTCGTGTCAATCTCCGCAGTAAGCCGATCTAGAAACGCATCGAGAGGCAAGGCTCCAAGGTCTCCCAAACGCCGATGCCGCACGGAGACCGCCTCGTTTTCCCGTTCCCGTTCACCCACAACCAACATATAGGGCACCTGTTGGGTCTGGGCATTGCGGATCTTGTATTTCATGGTGTCCGGACCAAGGTCCGTCTCGACTCGGATACCTGCCTCGAACAGCCGACTCTCGACCCGGCGGGCGTAGTCTTCGAAAGCGGGCGCCACCGGGATGACCACCGCCTGCACGGGAGCCAACCAGACCGGGAATGCTCCCGCGAAATGCTCGATGAGAATGCCCAAAAACCGCTCGATGGCTCCGTAGATGACGCGGTGAATGACCACCGGTCGATGGAACTGGCCGTCCGAGCCGGTGTACTCGAGGTCGAACTTCTCGGGCATGGCGAAGTCGAGCTGGATGGTGGCGCACTGCCACGAGCGCTTCAACGAATCGCGGATATGGAAGTCGATCTTCGGGCCGTAAAAGGCCCCATCGCCTTCGTTGATGCGGTAATCGATGCCTTTGACATCAAGGGCGTTGCGCAGGGCGTCCGTGGCGTTTTGCCACATTTCCTCTGTCCCGATGGCTTTCTCGGGCCGGGTGCTCAACTCGACGGCGTACTCGAATCCAAATAACGAATAGACGGCGTCCACAAAATCGATGACGCCGATGACTTCGTCCTGGATCTGCTCGGGGGTCATAAAGATATGGGCGTCGTCCTGGGTGAACATGCGGACGCGCATCAAGCCGTGTAACACGCCGGATTTTTCATGGCGATGGACCGTGCCCAGTTCGGCGAGGCGCAAGGGCAAATCGCGGTAACTGCGCCGGTCGCTTCTGTAAATCAGCATACCTCCGGGGCAGTTCATTGGCTTAATGGCGAAATCCCGTTCGTCGATCTGGGTAAAATACATGTTCTCTTTGTAGTGGTCCCAATGGCCCGATTGTTCCCACAGGGCCCGGTCGAGGATGATGGGCGTCCGCACCTGGCCATAGCCGCGTTTGCGGTGTTCCTCGTGCCAGTAATCGAGCAGAGCGTTCATGACGACCATGCCCTTGGGATGAAAAAACGGAAAGCCCGGTCCGACGCTCTGGAAGCTGAACAGATCGAGCTGGCGACCCAGTTTGCGGTGATCCCGTTTCTCGGCCTCGGCCCGGAGCGCCAGGTATTCGTCGAGCTGTTTCTTGCTGGGGAACGCCGTGCCGTAAATCCGCTGAAGCATGGGATTGCGTTCGTCGCCCCGCCAATAGGCTCCGGCTACGCTCAAGAGTTTGAAGGCCTTGATCTTGCCCGTCGACGGCAGATGGGGACCGCGGCACAGATCGGTGAAATCTCCATGCTGGAAATAGGTGATGGTCCCGTCATCAAGGTCTTCGATGAGCTCGACTTTATATTGGTCCCCTTTCTCACGGAAATGGGCCAAGGCTTCCTCCTTGGGCACTTCCCGACGCACGAACGGAATGTCCTCTTTGACAATCCGGGCCATCTCGGCCTCGATGGCGGGCAGATCCTCTTCGGTGATGGGCGGCTCGGCCTCGACATCGTAGTAAAACCCGTCTTCGATGGGCGGGCCGATGGCCAGTTTGGTATCCGGCCGAACACGGAGAATGGCGTCGGCCATGACATGGGCCGCGCTATGGTGAAACACATACTGGCCGTCCTTGCTGTCAAACGTCAGGATCGCCACCTCGTCGCCGTTTTTTAGGGGCGTTTGCAGGCTCAGCACTTCGCCGTTGATGCGCGCTCCCGTGGCGCTTTTGGCCAGCCGTGGGCCGATGGCCTGGGCCAGGTCGAGGGCGGTGCTTCCTTCGGGAAGCTCCTTCGATGAACCGTCTGGCAGGACAACCTGTATGGTGCTCATGGATGCTCCTAATGCTATCGCCACAGGATCGGTGGCAAACTCGGTTATTCGTCTATGGGTACGCGCGGGCATGCATATCTATGGGGAATCTAACACACGCGGATGGGAAATTGTGCCATGAATGGCCCGGCGATTGAAACCCAACGGCCACTGCAGCATGGTTGGTCCGTCGAGGTGCGAAAGAAACCGTGGGGAACAGGCTCCCCTGTTCCCCACGGGCACGATACTTTTAGAGCAATTCGGCGATCTGCACCGCGTTGAGGGCCGCGCCCTTGAGCAAGTTGTCGGCCACGATCCACATGTCCAGCGCGCTGGGATGGGAGATATCTTCGCGGATACGTCCCACAAAGGTGGCATCCTTCCCAACACAATCCAGGGCCAAGGGATAGATTTGCTTGGCCGGATCATCGAGCACCACTACGCCGGGCGCTTTGGACAGCAGCTCACGGGCCTGGTCTGCCGACAATTTCGTCTTCGTCTCGACGTTCACCGACTCGCTGTGGCCGGAATGGACCGGTACCCGCACCGTCGTCGCCGTAACGCGAATCGAATTGTCGCCCATGATCTTCATGGTTTCGTTGACCATTTTCATCTCTTCGCTCGTGTAGCCGTTATCGGTGAAGGCATCGCTTCCTGGGATTTGCGGGATGCAGTTAAAGGCGATGGGATGGGGAAACTCGGCGCACTGCGGCTCTTTCCCCTCGAGAATGGCCCGGGTCTGATTGTCGAGTTCGTCCAGCGCCTTGACGCCTGCGCCCGATACCGCCTGGTAGGTCGATACGACGACGCGTGTGATGATGGCGGCATCGTGCAACGGTTTGAGTACCACCACCATTTGGATGGTCGAGCAATTCGGATTGGCGATGATGCCCTTGTGTTTCGTGATGTCGTGGGCGTTCACCTCGGGGACCACCAGTGGCACCTCCGGGTCCATACGCCATGCGCTCGAATTATCGACCACCACGCAGCCGTCTTTGGCCGCGCATGGAGCAAACTTCTTACTCGTGCCGCCGCCCGCGCTAAACAGGGCGATATCGACTCCCTTAAACGAGTTCTCCGACAAAACTTCGACGGGGACTACCTCACCCTTAAACGTAACCGTCTTCCCCCGGGACCGTTCGGATGCCAATGGTTTGAGCGATTTAATAGGGAACTGGCGTTCCTCGAGTGTTTTGAGCATCTGGCTGCCGACGAGGCCGGTCGCCCCTGCGACTGCCACGGTTTTCGGGGTCATATCGTGTTCCTTTCCTATGCTTCGTTCTGTACAGACGCTTCTCGGCGCCTATACACAACACAGGCTGCTCGATGGAGCAGCCCGTTTGGTTCCAATCCTGTGGACCGCGCCACACGGTCCGCTCAATACGCCGGTTACTTCTTTTCGCGGTGCAACGTGTGTTTACGCAAGCGGGCGTTGTACTTCTTGATCTCGAGCCGGCCCGTTGTGTTCTTCACGTTCTTTTCGGTCGAGTAGCGCGAGCTTCCCGGTTCCTCTGTGCATTCGAGGATGACCTGCACCCGGTTTCCTTTTGCCTTGGCCATGGTGTACTCTCCTAATTCAAGCAGGCCCTGCCCGCTATCCGGTGCCGCTATCCGGCGTTGATGTGAAGTAGATTCCGTCGCTGCGAGAGGATACCTCGGCAACAAAGCGGAGTTTTAGAGCACAATCTTATACCGGATTCGGGGCCGAAAAGTCAAAAAACGCGGTTGTGTTGTTTGTTTGTAGCATTGATATCCCACGGACAACGGGGTAAGATCAACGTGATTCGACGACGGCGGTTAAAGCGATGATCACTCCGCACAGGACCTCAGACGATGCACGGACCGTTCACAGCCTGGATGACTGGCTGGCTGTGGCCACGGAAGGCCTCTGCGAGGAGGCTCAACGGGATCTCGCCGAACGCATTCGGGCGGACTGGGAAGGCCGCAGCGACGCCTTAACCGCCTTGGGCGACCCCAAAGCCGCCAACCGACGATATCGACGACGTTTTCTGACGGCGTGGGAGATGGCCCTGTTTGTC
>PWNM01000425.1 GCA_003557825.1 Candidatus Hydrogenedentota bacterium
CACCTGGTCACGTTGCAGTACCCCCAATATGTGCCCACAGTGGACGAATTCACCGAATATCATCAAGGGCGGCTCACCCCCAGCGTGACTGGGTTCCTGGATCACTTGTGTCATCCCGCGTCGCTGCTGATCTATCTCCTCGGCATGCCCGATACGTTGCACTATGCGCGAAGCTCTCGCGGAGGCGGCCTGGCCACCTTGGGCTATGCCTCGGGCGCGGTGGCGTCGATTGTGCTAACGACCGGGGCGTCGCTGGCCAACGGCATGGAGCGGACGCTCATCGTGTCGGATCGGGGGCAGCATATCACGGTGGACAACAACATTCGCGTGACGCTCCATCGCATGCCGCCCGTGGGCTACGGCGATCAACCCAATTATTACCAGGGAGCGGCCGAGCAAGCATCGGCGGTATGGGAACCCGAGTTTTCCCTCGGGCAGTTGTACAACAAGGGGCTGTTTTTGTTGGGATACTATGGTGAGATTACCGAGTTTGCCCGGGCCATACTCGATGGCCGCCCGCCGATCAAAGGGCACCTCGAACACGCATGGCAGGTCACGCGCATCTTCGAGGCTTTTGCCGAAGGACCGAACCGTACCATAAATCTGACCAAACAAGACTGACAGGAGGAATGCAGAACATGTCGTCGGTACAAACCAAACAGGACACCGACAGCCAAACCATCGTCGAATCGTGGGGATCGTTGACCTGGCTGGCCAGCAAGGAGCTTACCGGAAGCGACATCACCGTCGGCCGCGTCGTCATCAAACAAGGCCGGTCGAATCCCCGACACCGCCATGATACCTGCGAGGAAGTGCTATACCTGACGCGGGGAGCCCTCGACCACGCCCTGGACGACCAAGTGGTGCATCTCGAAGTGGGCGACACCCTGATCGTTCCCGCCGGAGTGGCCCACAACGCGGAGAGTGTGGGCGATTGCGATGCCGAGATGATCGTGGTGTATTCGACGGGATCCCGGGACTTTTATAAAGTTTAGGCCGAAGGGGGAGAGCAACCACTGGGGGGCTGCGTATCGATGAGCGCTATCATCCATCCTTTTACTATGGATTGTTACGATGAAGTCTATGCCCTATGGGAACTGGCCGAGGGCGTGTGCGTGAGCGAGGCGGACTCGCGGGCGAACATCCTGGCCTATCTGCGCCGCAATCCGAACATGAGCTATGTGGCTCGCGACGGCCTGACCGTGGTGGGCGCCGTCTTGGGGGGACACGACGGCCGACGGGGTATCCTTCACCACTTGGCGGTATTGCCCGAATACCGAAAACAAGGCATCGGGCGGATCCTGGTCGAGCATTCCCTGGCCGCCCAGCGCGCGGCGGGCATTGCCCGATGCTATATTCTGGTGCTCGATACGAACGACCAAGGCCTCCGATTTTGGGAAACCATCGGCTGGCAGCCGTGCCCCGAGATTCATGTGATGACCAAGGATATCGCGTAAATGGACCGCGCGGCGCCACCATCGCGCGGCCCATTCGTCCCCTCCCTGTTATATCTCGCGAATCCAGATATTCCGGAACCGTACCGGGTTGCCGTGCTCCTGGAGCATGAGCGGTTCCTTGGGCGCATGGGGGCTATACGGTAGGATTTCGCGCCAGGCGCATGGCCCGTGTATCGTGGTGTGGTTCTGCGCCAATACGCCGTTGAACAAGAGCGTCACCGTCGCGGGTTTCACCACATCGTCCCCATCAAATACCGGAGCCGTAAAGACAAGGTCGTAGATATTCCACTGGCCCGGCGGCCGAATGGGATGCACCATGGGCGGCGTCTCGCCATAGACCGCCCCGGCAATGCCGTCGGGATAGATTTTCTCGGTGTAGGAATCAAAGATCTGGATCTCGTAGCGGCTCATGAAAAAGACGCCGCTGTTGCCGCGATCGGTTGTTCCCCCTCGGGGCGGATCGGGAGCCTGCCATTCGATATGCAATTGGCAATCGCCGAAGGCGTCCCGCGTGTGGATGTTGCCGCCGTAGGCTACCAGCTCGCCATTCTCCACGCGCCAGTCGTTGGGCTCGAAGCGGGAGGTGTCTTCGCCATCGAACAGGACAATGGCGTCCTCCGGCGGAGCAGTCCCAGGTTTGTCGGGGCAGCACAGTTCGCCGGGGGTGATGTCCGTGGGCCACGGGCGATCCGGGTCGTGTTTGTGATACTCGGGAGCCCAGGGAAGTTTCGGGGTGTCTTTGTAACCTACGACCGTCCCATCTTCACTGGGAACCATGTTGGCCGAAAGAGGCCCCAGGCAGGTGGCCGTCATCGCGGTAACGCCGGCGGCAAGGGCGGTTCGCTGTAAAAAGGCGCGGCGGCTCAGGCCCAAGCCCGAATCGTTTTGCAGGCTGACGGCATCGTCTGTTTCGTGTTCATCGTTGTGGCTCATTGCAGTTCCTCCATGGTGGTCATCTGCATTCCTCGCGAGCTGTAAAGCAATATGCGTCCATCATAGCCCGGCCATTGCATCCATCGCAACGACTTGGGCTGTTCATTTCTCCGAAATCCTGTGCTTGTGCTACGATATAGGCATTATGATACGTAATAAACAAAACGGAAACTTCCAATCGAGGCTATACGGCGTCTGGGCGGTTGCCGTGTGCATGGCATTGGCATGGGCCGGCCCCGTATCGGCGCAAAACATGGCCGGCGACCTGCTTGCGGGCAATTTGGTCGATCCGCGCGTGGGCCAATGGGCGTGGTACGATCTGCTCGATGACGATGGAGAAGTCCAGTTCATCATTCGGCAGGCCATTGTGGACCGCGAACGGATTGGACGGGAAACCGCCTACTGGCTCGAATTCGAGATCATCCCCGCCGTTGGGTTTCGCACAGTGTACGCCGTGTTACTGACTGGACCGGCCAGCGATCCGCGCAACATCCATCGCATTCGGATGAAATTCGGAGCCGACGATGTGGAGGAGGTCCCGGTAGACGCAGATGACTTGGTTCCCGAGACGCGGCGTCCCCATCGGGAATCCAAAGGCGTCGAGGATGTATTGACCGGGTCCGGCTTTATTCGCGCGGAGCGACTCGAAATTTCCGAACCCGATCGAACCCTGCATGTATGGGTCAATAACCGCGTGCTCCCCACCGGGGTTGTACGGATGGAAACGGAAGACGGCGAGATGGTGCTGCGCAGTTTTGGCGTGGGCGGCCGATATGCCGAGAGCGCCCTCGAACGGGAAGAAGAAGAGATTATCCCGCCGGAACCCGGCGAAACCGATGTACCGGATACCGCTCCCGGCGAAGAGGAGGAAGGCTAAACGATGCGACACATGCATAATGGCGGATGGAAGGAAATCCTTCTGGCGGGGCTTCTTGTGGTCCTAACGGGTGGGATGGTCATCGGATGCCAAACCACGCCGCCCGAACCGGACTTTACTCCGGCAGTGGAGCAACCCGTCGAGTTTACGCCTGCCCATTATGTTACGCCCCTTACCTTCGAGAGCGGCCGTTACGACGACCTGTTTACCCGCGATTCCTACGCCGTGTGGGTTGGACCGGAAGTAGCCCAGGCGAAATACCAATACGCCGTCGACGCAAACGAATACATCGAACCCGGTCTCGAAGACGAGGCCGCCCGTATTGTCAACAATTATGTGGTCATCGAGTGCCACCTCGAATCCGCCTTTTCCGACACCAGCATCGCTTACGATGCCGTTATGTTGCGAGGAATCGACGTGTCCCTCGAGATGCCGGACGGCCGCCGCATTGCCCCGATTCAGCGGGTTATCGGCCGAGTCGACGAAGAGCAGCGGGGCGCCCTGCGGGCCTTTCGCCGGACCAACCTGTTTGTGTTTCCCCGGCGGGATCTATGGTTTGGCCGCCTGACCCTCGATCCCTCCTATCCATCGGTGAAGCTGGTCATCGAGCGGCACGACTCGCGCTATGCCTTCGAATGGCCCGATGCGAGCTATGCCGATCCGACCCATGTGCCCGTGACGCCCGAGACCCGGATGCAGCAGATTCGGGTAAGTTTCAACGAGCTGTTTCAGAGCGTCCGCCGGGTCAGTCACATCTTCGACTGATGCAATGGGCTTTTTTATCCGATTCGTGTTGACCGCCGCCGGCCTGGCGCTCATCGCTTTGGCTGTCGGCGGGATTCTGCTGCTCATGCATTCCGGACCGTTTGTGGCCCGCCTGGTCGAACGATCCCTCTCGCGCGATCTCGGGGCCCAGGTCCGCGTCGGCTCGGTGCGGGTACGTCCCGCGGCGCGTAGCCTCATCATCGAGGAGCTGGATATCGCCGCGCCCGAACGGCCTCTGCGTGACGGACCGTTGATCAGTTGCGGCCGGGTCACTTTGGTGATGGACGTGGCGGCCTCCATGTCCGGCGAACACTGGATGGGCCGGGCCGCCATGGACGACGTGGTCTTTCACGTCGAGCGTTCCCTCGAAGGCATGGAAACCCTGCGCAAGGCCGCCCAAACCATCGCCGAACCCCATCAGGGCATTGCCATTCAGTCCATCGCTGTCTCCAACGTCCGCCTGCGATTTGCTGGGTCGGGCGACCTCATCACCCTCGACCCCTTCGAGATCGAAGCGCCCGCCGATGGCCGTCCCCTCTCGCCCGCCGCCATCTCAGGAGCCCTTGTCCGGGCAGTTATCGACGCCGTCCTGCGCGATACCGGCCTCGGCCTGCTCGCTGAGTAGTTTCCAGCATTGATTGTTGTTCAATGCGATAGAGCGCTAAAGCGCATCGAGAAGCCCGGCTAAAGCCGGCTCCGTTCCCCTCCGGGCTCGGTACACTCCGCCCAGGCGGATGCTAACGGGGAGTCGGCTAAAGCCGACTGAGGGGGCAATGGCCGGGTACGAAATAACCAACGCAAAGGCGCAAAGCCTACGAAGAGTCACAAAGGGGCTCACGCGAAGCCGCGAAGGACGCGAAGGGTTCAACACAAAGGCACGAAGAGGATCATGAGAAGGCGCTCAGGGGCAGGAAGGTGCACAGAAGGCCAAACGGGACAAGGGACGCATGCCCGATCAGCACATCCGATTGGATCCAGGATGACGGAGGCGTCGGTATCGCCAAGGGCGAGTCGAAACGCCAGGGTAAACACAATCTATCGGCGTTGGCCAGGGATGAAAATGGCAACGTCGATTTAACCACAGGCATGCCGGAACGCCAAGCGGAAACTCGGATCAGTCGGCTTTAGCCGACTCCCCGTTAGCATCCGCCTGGGCGGAGTGTATCGTGGCAGCAGCGACCGGAGCCGGCTTCAGCCGGGCTTCTCGACAGGCTTCAGCGCTATCTGCGCCGGTCATTGCTTCGCGCTTGACACCTGATTAAATTTTCAGTATCCTTGCGTCAATCGTAAGGAGGTGCGCCATGAAAATGACCGAGTTACTGCGATACGACATCCCGCCGGAGATCATCCGGTTGTGGCAAGAGCAGGAGAGCGAACGGCTGTTGCCCTTGCAGGAAACGGCGATCAAACGGTACGGCTTGTTTGGCGACCGGAACCTGTTGATTCAGGCTCCGACCACGTCGGGCAAGACCTTTATCGGCGAGATGGCGGCGATCCAGACGGCGCTGCGTCGTCGGAAAGCGGTCTATCTCGCCCCGCTCAAGGCCCTGGCTGAGGAGAAATGGCGGGATTTCGCCGAAAAATACACCGAATATGGGCTCAAGGTGATCATTTCGACCCGGGACCACCGCGAATACGACCAGGCCCTCGAGGGGGGCGATTTTACCTTGGCCGTGGCGGTCTACGAGAAATTGTCCCAGTTGCTCGTGCGGCGGCCGGAGCGGATTCAAGAGATCGACCTGGTCATCGCCGATGAGCTCGAGATCCTGTCGGACCCGGAACGGGGCGGGATGGTCGAGGTGTTGCTGACACGGCTGCTGCAAATGGGCGTGCGGGTCATTGGATTATCGGCGGTGTTGGGCGAGCCGGGCCCCCTGGCGACCTGGATGAACGCCGACCTCGTGGAAACGGAACAACGACCGGTCGAACTGCGCTACGGCGTCATTCACGATGGCGTGTTTCGCTACCGAACCTATGACACCCGGGATGACGGCGAAGAACCCGCGGTGGCTTGTCCGTCCGATTCGCCCTGGCAGATCCTCACCGAAAACCTGACGGCCTATGTCGCCCGAGACGAACCGTGCCTGATTTTCGTGAAGGACAAACACGAATCCCGGCGGGGCGCGAGCCTGCTGGCCGAGCGCTTGGACCTGCCCCCTGCCACCGCGGCCATCGAGGCCCTGCGCGGGCTTGAACCGACCCATTCGCGGGACATGCTCCTCGACGTGCTCAACCAGGGCGTGGCCTTTCACAACGCCGATCTGTCTCCTGCCGAGCGGCGCATTGTCGAAGACGGATGTCGGTCGGAGGAAATCCGCGTTCTGGTGTCGACCAGCACCCTGGCGGCGGGGATGAACCTGCCCATGCAAAACGTGTTCATCTCGACGGACAAATGGCAATACGACACCCGCTACGGCATGCCCTGGCGGACGCCCATCTTGCGAAGCGAGTTCGAGAACATGGGCGGTCGAGCCGGACGCTACGGCGCGGGCAAGGCCTTCGGGCGGTCCATTCTCATCGCGCCGACGCCCTTCGACAACGAGACCCTTTGGCGACGCTACATCGACGGCGAACGGGAACCCATCGAGCCGCGGTTGATCCGCCACGCCCTCGAGAATCATGTGTTGCGCCTGGTGGCTTCGGCGTCGTGTCGAAATCACGACGAGCTGCTGACCTTTTTTGAGCGGACCCTGACGGGGCAATGGTTCTGGGATCATGCCCTGAGCCGCGAGGAACGAGAAGCCCACATGCGGGCAGCCATCAACCGTCTTATCGATGTGGGCATGGCGGCCTGGCAGGATGCGAACCGCGTCGAGGCGACTCCCCTGGGCCATGCCACCGCCGCGAAAGGCATCACCATCGATACGGCCTGCGAACTGATGCAATGGCTCCGCGAATCCGAGAGTCGGCCCTGGATTCCCCTCGACCTGATTTTGGCGGTGGCCGTTTGCCCCGACGGGCGCCTCATGCCGATTCCGTTGACGGGGCGGGAATACGACGAAGTGGACTATGCGGACACCATGCGGCGGATCACTGCTTCGGAAGATATTGTGCCGAATGTACCGATGAACCGCATTCGCAACTGCAACCTGACGCCCTTCTATGACGAGGTGCGGAGTATCAAGGCGGCATTGTTTTTATGCGACTGGATCGACGAGACGCCTCCCTACGCCATCGAAGAGCAGTATCACGTGTTGTATGGGCAGATCCTGGCGACGGCCGAGCAAATCAGCTGGCTCCTCGACGCCACCGCGGCCCTGGCTGCCGCGTCGGGCGCGCAACAGGCCTGCGTCCAGCGCATCGAAACCTTGGCCCATCGGGTGGCGCGGGGACTCCGCGAGGATTCCTTGCCGCTGGCCACGGTCGAAGGAGCCGGCCTCGAGCGCCGGACCGTATGCGCCCTGGGGGCCGAAGGACTCGACCGGCCCACCGCCTTGGCCGCCGCTTCCGTCAAAACCCTGCAACGGTGGATGACCGCCAAACAGGCCAAGGCCGTGCATGCCTGGGCGGTTTGTCATGCGCCGTCCCATGAAGGGGAATCGCCTGCGGAGCCTCCGACGGCAGAGCCAGTGCTCGTGGTGGACGACAAACGGCCCGACCGGGTACGCATCGACGGCCATGCCGTCGTGTTGCAAGACAAGCAATACCGCCTGCTCCGAGCCCTTGCGAAAGCGCCGGGCGAATGTGTCCCCTACGAGGATGTATACCAAGCGATCTGGGGCGAGGTGGTGGTCGAACCCAACCAGCTCCATTGCCAACGCCGTCGGCTGGCGGAACGAATCGAGGCGATTGTGCCCGGCCGAGGCTCCCTGGTCAAGACGATCACGAAACGGGGCTTTATGCTGGATCTCGCCCCCGCCGACGTGAACCTCGTGCAGGCGGTATCCTCGGCGGCGTAGCGGAAGCTCCACGGAATACCAGGCCCGCCCCTTGTATCTCGGCGCGCGGGTCTGGTATGTTCCTGCTTCACGCGCAAGGGGAACCTGAATAAGGAGTCATGCTGGACTGTGGTTTATATCAATACGATTATCTTGTCGATCATTGAAGGCATCACCGAGTTTCTTCCCGTCAGCAGTACCGGTCATCTCATCATCGCCGAGACGTATATCTC